>NZ_JAGGQR010000106.1:0-14650 GCF_018613205.1 Bacillus sp. ISL-46 | reverse complement strand
GTACGTTAATTCTTCTTCTTCAGTAATCTTTTTATTTACGCTGATCTTAGCTTTTTCTGACATGGATGGCCGTCCTTTCGATCTTTCCAGGGCCTCGGCACCACCCTCCGAAAAAGCTTTCTTCCACGAAGCTATCATAGAAGGGTTAGTTAGCCCGAAATGAAGGGCTGTATCAACCTCTGAAGAACCTGTTCTTTTCATAAAGCTTAATATATCCAGCTTGAATTGAACAGAGTAAGTTTCCTTACTCTTCTTTTTCATTAAACCTTTCTCCCCTAATTTTTCGTAAACTTTTACCCATCTCATAATGCGTGTATGATCCTTCATATTATGCTTTTGTGCTAAAAGCCTATATCCTAATTTACCTGCTTGATACTCCTTTACTAACATTAACTTAAACCCTTCACTATACTTAGCCATAAAGAAACACCCCAAAAATTAGATTTCACTATAACTTTTGGGGTGCAGTACAATCGGGGGCGTTGCCTTTTCTTTTATCTGGTAAAAAGCAGGTAGAAAACAAATTGATTCAATTACCTTTTATTATTTGAGCCCTATCCTCCATTTGTGGAGGTTCTTCAAACCACCCATGCTTAATCTTAATTTCAATTCCTTCTTGTCCGTAGAAAAATATATCTTTAGCAATTAATGAAAATTTTATAGATATATCATTTCTTAAACTAAAAAAGGTTCCAAAACTACCTCCTACAAGTCCAAATCCATTGAGAAGGTAGACGCAATGCATCATGAGATTATCCGAAAATGGTGCGATTGTAGAAGTAGTTACCGTGCTTCCAGATGTAGCAGAGAATTGAACATTGCTCTCTAAAATCATTTCCTCACATGTTTTGATTTGTTTCTTACAAAGTTCAATTCCTTTTACAAAATATTGTTTAACATCTTTGTTCACTGCACATTGTGCGAAACCAGTAATCAATTGCATTCCAATATTATTTGTCTCAATTCCATGGTGAATAATACCAAGCTCAAGGTCATTTAAAGCCCTCTTGTCACCAAAAGGGTTAAATCCTTGCATATACCTTTTGCTTTTTATAAATTCATTTGTTTTTGGCATAGTAACTTTTGGGGGAAGGGTTAGAATCCCTTTTTCCAGCAGATAAAGGGTAGACAATTTATAAATTTTTTGAGTAACAGAAGTAAGTCCCTCATAAATCTGCATAACTTTATCGTTATATGCCATATTCATATTAATGGTGTACATACCCATGCTAACTTCTTTTAAAATACGGACGAACATAATATCAAATCCATTATCGAATAACTTAGGAGCTTCTACGTTGACGTCTTCTTTTGTGTATCCAACAGGTTTCACCATTTTTTGGTCTCTAAATATCTCTTCCATTTGCAAAAGAAAATAATTCAGTTCTTGCCACAAACCGCCCATAATATTCCTAGCTTGTTGGTCATCCGATTTTTCTATAAAGTATTCCAACATTCTCATAATAAGGGTTTTTTCTATGTATGTAAGCCAAAGTGTTCCCACCTCTGGTGCACTTATAGGGTTTGTTAGAATCAAATCTATAACCTCCATGACTTTTTAATTTTAGTGTGTTCAAAGGGAGGGAAATTAGTCAATTTTAAAACGTCACTTCAATAAGGAGTCGATCCTTCTTCTTTTCGGAATAATTTTTAACCTTTATACCATAATAAGACAATAAAAGAAAAAAGAGGTTACTGTAATGTTTTTTAAAGAATCTACAACAATCTCTAAAAATTCAAACGAAAATCTAGAGAAGTTAGAAGATGTTCTTTCTAACTGTGAAGATCTAAAAATCTTTCCGTGGCAATATGGACCGGATCTAATATATAACGCTTTCTCGGTTTATTTCGAGACATTGGTTCAAGAAAAAAGCGTAAATTATATGAAAGAATCCATGCAGGATTTGGTACCACATGAAGTTGGTCCAGCAACGTTGATTAAACCGAGAGATGTCATAAAATTTTTCAGTCAACATGGAATATCTGGTCAAAACGCTGTTCTAGTTGATAGCTTTGACCAGGCTGTGGACAACATTTTACAAGGACACATTGTGATCTTTTTTGATGGTTGGGACAAAGTGTTGTCCTATGCGCAAGCTAGTCAAATTAACTCACGACAAGTCACTGAACCTGTCACTGAATCGGTGGTACAAGGCCCCCGTGAAGGAACCGTTGAAGATCTGCAAAGAAATATCGGGTTGCTTCGAACTCGATTACAGAACCCTCATTTTAAAATTGAGAAATTTAGAGCAGGAGGAGCTACTAAAACCGAGATCGCCTTTGGTTATCTTGAGGGGACGGTTAACGTGGAAATGTTAGCTGAATTTAAAAACAGGATCGAAACAGCTAAAAAAGGTGACGTTTTAGAAACAGCATATATTGAAGAGTTAATTGAAGATTCAACTTATTCACCTTTTCCCCAATATCGGTCTACTGAACGTCCCGATGTAGCTGTTTCTAGTTTATTAGAAGGGAAAATAATTGTATTGGTACAAGGTACCGGAACCATATTAATTTGCCCCGGATTATTAACGGAATTCTTCCAAGCAAGTGAAGATTATTATCATCGTGTTGTGTTTTCATCATGTATTCGTCTGTTAAGAATTGCTGCCTTTTTTATAGCTCTATCATTACCGAGTATTTATGTCGCTTTAACCACTTTTCATCCTGAACTCATACCAACCAACCTCTTAATGGCCATTCTTGATACACGAGAAGGGCTTCCTTTTCCGGCGTTTGTTGAAGCAATCATAATGATTTTTTTCTTTGAATTACTCCGAGAAGCCGGCATTCGTTTGCCAAGGCCAGTTGGTTCGGCGGTAAGTATTGTTGGAGCATTAATAGTTGGTGATGCAGCCATTAATGCCAACATCGCTTCTCCTATTATTGTTATTTTAGTCGCATTAACTGGAATTGCTTCTTTTTCTATACCTCACTACAGCATCTCTATCAGTTTACGGATTCTCCAATTCCCTTTAATGGTTTTAGCTGCTGTATTGGGGGGATTTGGGATTATGATTGGTTACCTGCTCATTATGTTACATATAACACACTTAAGGTCATTAGGACAGCCATACTTTAGTCCACTAACTCCATTCAGACCGAAGCTGTTACTCGATGTATTAATTCGTGCACCACATAAAACATTGTGGAATTCCCCACGAGTACGTGGTATGCGTAAAAATTAAATCATCTAAGAAAGTATGGTAGACAATGAATTCTATCGCCATGAAAGCTTTGCCTATTATGTTTTTATTACTATCTTTAACAGGGTGTTGGGACAGTAAGGAGTTAACGGAATTTGGTTTTATAATGGGGATCAGTTTAGACCAAACAGAAGAAGGCACGATTGAAATAAACGCTCAATCCTATTCACCGACTGAAACGACAGGAGGAATGGGCGGCACAGAAAAAACAGCCTATACAAATATAAAAACGATAAATGAAAGTGTCTTTGACGGAGTTCGTGACATCAATCGATATTTAGGACGTTTACCCCGTTGGAGTCATATGCGTGTCATATTAATTGGAGAACAGTTTGCGAAGGAACACGATATTGGGGAGATTCTTGACTTTTTTAATCGTAATGAAGATGTTCGCCTCACTACGTTGGTTATTGTTACTAATGGAAATGCTGCTGACTATTTGACAATAAAGCCGTTTATTGAACGAACAGTAAGTCAGCAATTGCAAACTATTATCGAAAGTTCTACCAAATATGCAGGTAAGACAATTAAAGCCAGCATTTTAGATATAGATTTGCAATTAAAAAGTAAAGCGAAAACGGCTTTAATCCCGTATTTTAAAATGAATGAAGAACAACAACAAGCTCCTTATAGCAGTGGGGTGGCAATTATTAGTAAAGGGAAAATGGTAGAACTCCTAGAACCGAGGGACGTTCAAGAAGTTCTTATGTTAATGAATAAATTTAAAAGCGGGATGCTTGAGTTTCCTTGTTTGGATGATGGGAGTCAAGAGACATCGAAAATGGAAACGTTAGAAACTTCCCTTATTAAAACAAAAATAACTCCCAAATTCACCATGAAACCACCCACTATTCACATGCTGACTAAAATAGAAGGAACGATTGGTGAACTAAGGTGTACTACTATAACCAATGTTGGCGAAGAAAAAAAATTAGAAGATCATATTAAAAATATAATAGAAGAGAAGATAGAATCAGTGATTGAACGTATGCAGGAAGAGAAAGTGGATGTATTGGGAATTGGGAATAAACTTTATCAACAAGACCCTGCCTTATGGAAAAAATGGGAAAAGGAATGGGAGGACATTTTTGCTGACATCCAATTTATCATTGATGTTGAAGTGAATCTAAGAAGTACAGGCATGCCTATTGGCGAAAAAGTAACGGGGGAATAGACATTGTTTGAGAAAACTGTTTTTCTTGTTATCGTGTACTTAGGTATTTTATTTTACGACGTTCCAAAATTAAAGCAATCAAATCGGAGAGAACGAATCGTTTATGGACTATTGACGCTGCCCATACTATACCTTAGTGGCGTTTATGTGTTTGATTTATCATGGCCAAGTTTAGATGAACTCGTTCACTTCTTTTTTTCAAAACCTGCCCATAAAATTGTTGAAGCTATCAAGGTACCCAAATAACCTGGGATAGGAAAGGAGAGAATAAATTGAAGAAAGTGGAAACGGTTAGTTCTGGACAAATGGCGTGTTTATTTCTCTCTTTTATGCTTGGATCTGCCTATATTAACATCCCACAACCTTTGACGTTAGCAGCTAATAATGGAGCGTGGCTTTCAGTTATTATTGCTAATGGTTATGGATTACTTTTATTGGCATGTATTTTATATTTATATGGTAAAAATCCAAATTGGACTTTAATCGATTATAGCAGGAAATTATTTGGAAAATGGATGACACTATGTATTTATATTCCGATACTGATCGTGCTTTTTTTAGTTCTTTCTTACATTATCATTGATATAGGAGGATTTTTCACTACTGCAATGATGACGGAAACACCAGCGTATGTATTTCATGTTCTCATATTGCTGGTAGCTGCGTTAACGGCAAGAGCAGGTATCGAAGTAATGGCCAGAATGTTTATTTTGCTTCTTTGCTATTCAATCTTTTTTGCTTTGTTAGTATTAATCTTGAATTTACCAAATTTTCACGTAGGAAATCTCCTGCCTGTTTTTCCAGAAGGAATGAAACCGGTTATACATGGTACTTATTCCATAATGGGTTTCCCATATGGTGAATTAGTCCTTTTTTCATTTTTACTTCCATTCGTTAATAAGGAACAGGCTAGGTCATTAAAAAAATATATGTTCTTAGCTCTTTTGCTTCAAGGGTTTTTAATCATTACCTCTATTCTTTGCACGATTATGGCTTTAGGACCACTCTCAGGTACATATAAATTTTCACTTTTTGAATTGGCACGTTTGGTCAATATTAAGGAAATTATTACAAGGATTGAGTCTTTCATTGGAATCTCCTTGATTGTTGGTTCCTTTATGAAAGTAACCATCATGCTGTTTGTTTTAAAAATGACCCTATCAAGATTATTAAAATTAAAGGATGAACAGATTATTATCTTTCCTGTTACGTTTATTATCCTCCTTCTCACACTTACCATGTTCAAGTCAGAGATGGAGCATGTTGAAGCAATATTTATTATTTGGCCATTAGTTGTTACTACCCTAGTCGTTCTCCCTATGCTTTTTATTACCATCATGGCATTTTTCAGGGGAGAGAAAATAGAAGTGAAAGACGATAGCTTTTAGTTGTTGCCGTATGTTGGTTTCCCTAGGAAAATCAAGTACATTCATTTTTCATATGTATATGAAAAGCAGCCAAGGCTTTTTTTAAAGCACTTGGCTGCTTCTTTTTATGCTCTAACTTCTAGGAATAACTAGGTATCTAGAATAATATGAATGAGGAGACGGTATCTGTAATTGTATCTTTTTAATATAGATTACTTTCGCTTACGGTCAGATTCAGATTCAGATTATAGTTAAGCATCAATAAAGGGATGTGAGAAGCCATTGAGGAATAATTGGATTCCTTCTACTCCTTTAGAACAGATGGCCAATACCGAATACGATGTTTTGATTATTGGCACTGGTGCAGGCGGGGGAGCAGTTACCTGGAGAATATGCGAACAATGGGGAAAAAATGAAAAAAAAGTAGGTGTCGTTGAATCTGGTGATTTTTTGCTCCCAACACAAGCAGCCAATATTCCTACAATGAATAGTGAACGTATGAACAAACTTCATGAGTATGTATCAAAACCATTAGGTAGATTAAATCCCGAATTTCAGGGGGCTAAACAGGTTTTTGCTTTTGGTGGAAGAACTTTATTTTGGAATGCGATCACTCCACGGTTGAATCAGTTAGAACTTGGACAATGGCCTGTCACGGTCCAAGAGATGGAATCTTATTATCGAGTTGCAGAAAGGGTAATGAATGTATCAAGAGAATACACAAAGGGTTCCCAGATCACAGAAATATTGTTGAATAGATTGCAGTGGAAGGGTATAACAGAAGCTGCTCCTGCTCCTATAGCCGCCGAACTTGGTCCTGGAATTTATGGACAGGGGGGTTCAGATGTATTTTTTGGAGCAATCGATTTCTTTGCAAAAGCATTAAATCACCGTCCATTCGATTTAACTGTAAAAACTCGTGCCGTTCAAGTACTAGTTGAAAGTGGAGAAGTAGTTGGCGTAAAGGTCCTATCTTCAGAAAAAAAACCTTATATTTTAAAAGCAAAGACCGTTGTATTGTCAGCTAGTACATTTGAAACACCTCGATTGCTTCTTCACTCGGGAATTAAAGGGCAAGCCATCGGTCATTATTTAATGAATCATTCTTTTGTGTTAGCCACTGGATCCATAAGCCGTGAGGAGTTTCCGGAACCTTTAGGAACTTTAAGCATTTTAATTCCTTCAACACCTGATAGGCACTATCAAATACAGCTAAGAGGACCAAATGGATATTTTTGGTACCAACCATACCAAACAAAACCTTTTCTAAAGGAACTAGAAATAAATTTTCTTTGTTCTGGTGAGGTTGAACCTAGATTTGAAAATAAAGTTACATTAGATCCCTATAAAACGGATGAATTCGGGGTGCCAGAAGTACAAATACATTTTTCCTATAATGAAAAGGAACAAGCCATCATCCGTGAAATAGCTGGAGCAATTGATCAGATATCTTCCTATTGTGGTATAAATATGCATTCGAAACCGGGCCAGCCTTCCATCTGTCTAATGCCGCCGGGTGATCAAAATCATGACTCAGGAACCTGCCGAATGGGTAATGATCCATCAACCTCTGCAGTCAACAGGTATGGGCAAATACATGGTGTTAAGGGACTATATGTTGCTGATAACAGTGTCTTTCCTTCCATCGGTTCGGCAAACCTGACACTGACGACTGTTGCTTTAGCCATTCGAACAGCAGATTATATCATCCATCAGGATCAGGAGCGTGCCTTCACATGATTACATTAACAGCTTTTGGTGATGAAATTTCACCTGATTTGGAAATTCAAATGGATACTTTGGCCTCCGAAGGGATTTATTATATTGATTTACGAGGTGTAGGAGGAAAAAATGTTTCACAACTCAATGATAATGAAATAGAAGAAGTAAAAAAACGCCTGGATGCTCGAGGTTTTCGCATTTCCTCCATCGCTTCACCGATCGGGATTATTCCTATAACAGATGATTTTACTCCACAGCTGAATGATATGAGGCGGGCCATTTATTTAGCCAAATATTTTGGTACACCATACATTCGGATTCGCTCTTTTATCATTCCTCAAGGAGAAAATCCTTTAAAGTATAGAGCTGAAGTTTTAAGACGAATAAAAGATCTGACTCATATCGCTGAACATGAAAGTGTCATCCTACTTCTTGAGAACGATACGACAATGTATGGGGATACCGGGGAACGCACACTTGATATTCTTCAAAGTATTAACTCCACTAATCTTCGTTTTGCGTTTGATCCTGCTAATTTTTTACGCTCTTCAGTGCTGCCAATGACACATGCCTATCCTCTTTTAGAGCCTTATATTTCTTACATTCATATGAAGGATGCTCAAATAGATACTGGTATAGTGGTTCCGTCTGGAGAAGGAGACGCTGAAATTATAAAATTACTTACTTCATTAAAGGAGAAAAAATATTCCGGTTTTATATCGATTGAACCAAAGGGTATGCCAGGTATCGCTGATCGGGATTTCTTCTTGGTTGCAGCAAAAGCCTTGAAAATGCTTTTAAATAAAATAGGATTAAAATGGGATAAAAATAATCCCTATCTGGATACTTACAGTAAATTTTCTACTTCATCTGCTATTAAACAGAAACAAGCTTCTTTTCCCCCGGCTTGCCCTCAGGTGATATCACCGGAAACTGTTGATTCCTGGATTCCACTCACCCCGTTAGAAAAAATGGCGCAAACAGATTATGATGTATTGATTGTAGGGAGTGGAGCAGGAGGAGGCGCGGCCCTTTGGCGGCTTTGTGATCAATGGAGAAATAAAGGAAAACGAGTTGGTATGATTGAAGCAGGAGACCTATTGCTGCCAACACATGTTGAAAATCTCGGATTACTCTCCCGCGAACATGCAGTACAATATATTTCTTCTATAACAAGACCACTTGGAAAAAGACTTCCTGAATTTTCAGGTGCAAAACAAGTTTTTGGCCTAGGGGGCCGGACTATACAGTGGGCAGCAGCTTGTCCTCGAATTCCTTCATATCTTATTTCACAATGGCCTATCTCAATAAAAGAGATGAATATTTACTACAAAATCGCTGAACAGGTCATGAATGTGAATAAAACCTTTTCGAAATCGAGTTTACCCACTCGAATCATTCTAAACCGTCTTTGGGCAAATGGATTTTTTAATGCGACAAGTATACCTTTTGCTGTCGACATAACACCAACTAAATATGGCGCGATCCATTCCAACGCTGTATTTAGTTCCATCCTTTTCCTTGCAGAAGCTTTAAATTACATGCCATTTGATCTCGCTGTAAATGCTCGTGCCGTTCAACTGCTTATTGAAAAAGGAAAAACAGCGGGTGTTAAGGTCGTATCTCCGGATTTGAAATCATACTGGATCAAAGCAAAAACGATTGTTTTGTCGGCAAGTACTTTTGAAACTCCACGCCTGCTCCTTCATTCAGGAATTTCTGGTCCAGCCATTGGCCACTTTCTTATCGATCATTCTGCTTTAGCTACAAATCCAATAATCAACCGGAAGTTGTTACCAGAGGATTTAGGTCGGATTGGTATTTTGATTCCAAATACCAAGGACAATCCTTATCAAATCGAATTTGGCATGCTTGAAAAACCGCTTCAAGATGAGTTAGAGATGATCTTCCATGGTTATGGAAATGTAGAACCACGAGTTGAAAACATGATCTTTCTTGATCCCTATGAGAGAGACAAATATGGTGTACCAAAGATCCAGGTTCATTTCAATTTTAGTAATCGGGATCGAGTTGTCATTCAGCAATTGGCAGCAGGAATGGAAAGGGTTATTTCGTCCTTAGGAATCATTGACGGGCAGCCCAAGATTTATCTGCGTGCACCTGGGGATGATAACCATGAATCAGGAACTTGCCGTATGGGTAATGACCCTTTCACTTCAGCAGTTAATGGATTCGGTCAAATTCACGGCATTTTAGGACTTTATGTAGCGGATAACAGTATTTTACCAACTTTAGGAGCCAATCCTACACTTACAACAGTTGCATTGGCAATTCGGACAGCGGATTATATTATTCATCAAAACAAATAAATATAGTTGCTGAAAAGCTTCATGGATGGTTAACTGGTGATTTTAGTAAAGATCCAGCTGCCATTGATGCGGCTTTTTTACTATTTTCCGCTATTTGCCTGAGTATTTATCACACACCTGCAATAGGGGACTCGTCATATGATACATTAGCATTTGAATTCAAAGTGATTCAATCACTACTGCCATATAGAACAGTATTATGGGGGGATAGGCTTTTTTCAAAAAAGGTACTTCAGGAGGGACATTTTGAAGACATTATTATTGGAGAACATTTTAACTGCAATGAACATTCAACCTAATGAAAAGCAAAAAGGTATACGAATCAAGAACGTCACTTATAACAGATTTGAAATTAGGAGTCATACGTTATTTTTTCGTTGGAACAATAGAGCGGTGCCTGTTGAATCTATACAGAAATACAAAAATGTATTCATCGTTACCGATACACCATTTTCTCATATGGAAAGATTAAATCCTAATCAAATCATAATGGTAAAGGATCTCAAAGACAGTTTCTTTAAATTTACTTCGTATTACAGGAATCTGTTTAACATTCCTGTAGTCGCCATTACTGGTACATGTGGAAAGTCTACTACGAAAGAAATGCTAAAACACATTTTGGAAGAAACACACAAGGTGCAGGCAACAATATCAAGCAAAAATGCCAATTGTTACAACCTTCCTTATTTAATGGGAATTGATGAAGATACGGATGTGGCAGTGTTTGAAACAGCCGTATCTTCAAAAGGGGATATGACTGAGTCCTGTAAGTATTTTTACCCGACTATTGGGATTATGACAATGATTGATGTGGATCATACGGATAAAATTCGATCATTTGATCATTATCTAGCAGAAAAGGCAAAAATAATGCAAGGTATGAATAATAAAGGAATTCTCATCCTAAATTCGGACGACCCCTATCTCTCCACCCTCGATACTTCTACATTTAAGGGAGAGATTATAACGTTCGGAAAAAACAAGGATGCTATTTTTAGGATTAAGAAGTATCAGTATCATTCCTCCGGCATGACTTTTTGGATGGAATATAAGCAAAGGGGATTTAAAGGATATATACCGGGTCTTGGTGAGCATAATGTATATAATGCAGCCGCTTCATTAGTAGCTGCTGCAATCTTAGGAGTGGATATTCACTATGCTATAAAGAGATTATCTTCTTATCATCACATGAGATCCCATTTTCAAATCATTGAAGGACGAAATCAAATTACGTTGGTGGATGATACTTGGAAGTCAAATCCTGCTTCCTTAAGAAAAGGCTTAGAAACATTAAGCAGGATTGCATTGCCATCCCAAAGAAAAATTGCTGTTCTGGGAAGAATGGCAGCACTGGGAAAATATGCAGATGAAGAATACGAAAAGGCAGGAAACCTAATCGGTGCTTCGGGGGTCGATATTCTCATCACCAAAGGGTTTATTGCAAAAGATTTTGAAAAGCCAGCTATAGAGGCAGGGGTAAATCCGCATAATGTTTATCATTTTTCAGATGCAGATGAGATAAAGAGGTTTTTTGATTCATTTTTAATCCCAAATGACATTGTTTATTTCAAAACGGGCGGGGATGACTCAGACTTCGATGAAGTCATCGAATATTTAAGAAGTTAAAATGGTAGAAACTTTTCTCATAAAAAGGCAGCTTTCCTTTATGAACCGCAACCCAATTGTCCACAATTGGAGGTGCAGTTCATGAGCGGCAAGCTGCCTTTTTGGGGATTAAATATTTGTCCCATGATGATAACCTGTAATAACTGGCTAATCTGGCTTTATTTTATTTCCCGTTTGTATCAGCTAAATATTTAGCATACAAAATCGTATTTTTGGCTACATCTAATTCAAGATTATATATATTAGGTGGACCTGGTCTCCAATTTACTTCAAAAAGCCATAGTTTTTGGTTGGCATCAATTCCGACGTCAATTCCTAATTCATCCAATTCACTGTCATATAAAGAATCAAAATGATTTGAAAAACTTATCGCAAACTGTTCAAGATACCTTTGAATATCATACCAGGAGTTACCAAACTCTGTTTTTAAAAAAATATCCAGGTAAGTACTATAACCACCACTCTTCATATTAGATGTGATGGTCCCTAAACGCCCGATCCGTGGATAAATAGAAGTAATAACCCATTTTCCTTCTCCATTTTTTTGTACATGCAACCGGAAATCAAAAACATGACCAGATTTTGTTTGACTTGTAATAAACTGTTGAACTACGTAATCTTGTTCTTGTATTTTAAGGGATAACAAGTCTAACAATTGTTTTTCATTTAAAGTTGATACTAATCCTGCCTCATTCATTTTGTAATGATTTGAACCATATTTTTCAATATAAACAACGCCCCCTCCTTGATGCCCAGTTAAGGGTTTGATAATAACTTTTTTATACCGATGGATCATGTCAAAAAAAACCTGAACGTCAGTTAATTCATAAAAAGGAATAAGGTAATGTGTAAATTTATTTGCCTTTTTAATTCTGTTATATACCGTTAATTTGTCCCCAATAGAATGACTTGTAAACGGAATCCTATCAAACAAATAATCAAAGATTTGTTTAGTTTTCTCACTTGCAAGATAACTTGCATTATAAATGACATCAGGGAAAGGAAATTCCTTTTCAATCCATTGTCCATTTTCATAGGCTTTTCCTAAAATTTTTTGCTGTTTTATATTCACCTTCCCTAGGGTAAAGTAAAAAAAGTTTACACCTTCTGCTTTTGCTGCAGCGGCATAAGCATATGCTTTCTTTACATTACTTGGATCACTGCGATGATGAAGCATGCCAATTAACGTCATTATACTTCTTTTCCACCTCTCCACATTCTTTTTCTGTTAAAAGACTAGAATTTTTGTTCAATCATTAATAACTCATCTAATTTCTTAAAACCTCTGTTTTAATAGATCATACTCATTATTTGTCACTTGGAATTTTTAATTGGGTCAAGGTAGAAATGTATTTCGCTAGCTGCTCTCATAGCAATTCTTTTCGCTTCGAATTTACCCTCTGAGGATGCCAAAATGTATCCGCAACGATCTCCCATTGATAAAGGCGGACGTAATATCTGTCCTTGTCGGGGTTTTATATACACCTCTTCTACACCGGGATATTGAGAGACTCGTTCTTTCCCCGTTACCTTCATTAATTTTCCTTTAGAATCAACTGTTAAATAATGTGCATATACATACTTACTGTGTTTTTTAGTAAGGCAAGGCTCATTTCCTAACATTAATTGAATGGTTTCCTCTACTAAATTAATCCCATATCCGACTTCAATGATTCGATTCATCGCTCCACCTGAGATTCTTGGGTTAATTTCAATTAATTTCCAAACTCCATTTACTAAACGCATTTCAAGGTGACAGGCACCATTTTTCATTTGAAAAGCCTTTAAGATGGAACTTACTGTCTCAAGGATACTATTGTATATCCTTTGATTGACATCTGTTAGTAAACAATATCCGGTTACGATAAATCGTTGTAAAAAAGTAATCTGTTGTTCGATTATCGCGACAATATGAACTTTTCCATTGTGTACTAAAACTTCAATTAAATATTGGGGTCCTATTAGATACTCTTCCAGTAAAATCTGTTCATTTTTTTTTAGTAATTCTTGTAATGCCAGCCTCAACTGATTCTCGTTATTTGCCAAATGGACATCTTTTGAGCCGGCAGATGTGGGAGACTTTACAATAAGAGGTAAATAGTTATTGGCTTGACCAATAAAATTCTCTAAGGAAAAATCATCTGGTTTATAAAGGGCATAATAAGGAGAATTTGGGTGTCCTTTGAGAAGCTCACGAGTTAAAACTTTATTTTCCATTTTTAATATTGAATCAGTAGAGACTACACTTGAACAAAATTCTTCTGATAAGGCGGCTGCTACATGAACGTAAGAATGTACAAAACTCAAAATGCCTTTTATTCGTTTACCTTGTCTTTGTAGTTTGCTGAGGTTTTTTTTTATTTCATCATAATTGGATAATTTTACTAAAATCATTTGATGGACTTCGGGAAATTCTGTTCTTTGGTGAATGTATTTTTGCCTATTGGTTAATAACACCGTAAAATATCCGAGTCTCTCTGCAGCTTTTATTGCTTCTCTACTGGATCCGGATTTGTTAGTTTCAATAAATACAATGGTTTGCATAAGCTTTGTCATCCTATCTTTGGAGGTTTTTTATTGAAGGATTTAGCTTTACCAGTTATATTCGAATAAACTGATAAGTACAATTTATTATATTGTCATAAGACAACAGTGGTATGGACAATCGTCATAATTCTTAAGACAATTAAATTAGAATTTGTACAGAGTTCATAAAAGGACAAAACTACCGTATGTAGAAAGGTGATTTACATGAAGATGATTGATGAGTACTTCGAAACAGCGATGGAAGCCTGGAGTATGATGCAAAAGACTTCTGGTGATGAAGGGGCAGAATGGGCAGAAAGATTTGAACGCTACTTTTATGAATTTATCGATGAATTGAAAAAATGGTGGGCAACACTTTATCCAAAACCAACGAATATAGATGAGGCTGAGGAGTTACCTCAAATAAAAAAGTGGATGGAGCAAATCCCTGCACCTGTACAACTAAATTTTCTTACAGAATTAGAGGATATTTTGGATGGATTAGATACAGAACGTTTTGATTAAGAAGTAGATTATGGTGGAGATGTGTTATTGAACTACCAGAAAATAGACTTCTTTAATTCAGTGAAAAAAGGTAATACTAAAGAGGACGCAGCTTATTCATTTCTTAAAAAGGGGAGAGCGCCAGATTCATTGATCTATGGTTTAGAAAGTGCGACGATATCGAACGAGTTCACG
>NZ_JAGGQR010000105.1:0-10152 GCF_018613205.1 Bacillus sp. ISL-46 | reverse complement strand
TTCTATGTAATGTTCCCAAACATGTCGCTCAATCAATTTTTTATGTTCTTTACTCTGCGTGCATTCTGAAAGTAAAGGACAATTTTGGCACTCAAACGGATTAGAAAAGTATTGACGCTTTCCATTCTTCGTCGTCGTTGCATATTTCAGTATTTGTCCTTGCGGACAGATATAACAATCGTAGTATTCATCATAAATATACTCATTGATTCTACACATGTTAAGGCTAGTGCAAATAAGCGTAAATTCGAGATCTGGGGCAGAGACTTTCTCTCTGCCTTTTTGGTTTATTTCGCATGTGTGATTACACCTTTCATAGTGGAGGGTTCTTTTTCCAAATCTAACAGTTTTTCCTTCATATCTAAACCGCCGCGAAAACCAGTTAACTTCCCGTTCTTACCAATCACACGATGACAAGGAACAGTAATTAATATCGGGTTTGCCCCAATTGCAGCGGCAACGGCACGTACCGATTTAGGTTTCTGCAGGAGTTCCGCGATTTCTGAGTAAGTATGTGTGCATCCATAGGGAATTTCATTTAATACGTTCCAAACAGATTGTTGAAAGAGAGTCCCTTGAAAATCGATTGGAAAGGTAAAAGACGTGAGCTTTCCTTGAAAATATTCGGTGAATTCGTCTACAAAAGGTTGTAATTTTCTATCATCACGCTCCAAAAGGTGATGCGGGAGTTTTTTTTGGACCCAAGTCACCAGTTCTTCGAAGTCCTTATGATTGGACCCAACATAACAAAGTCCATCTACCGTTGCTGCGAGATACATTTTCCATGGACCATATACAAACAAACTCCAATAAATTTTCTTTTCCATTGTATAAAACTCCATTCTTTATTCCTTTCGGATCATTAGGCGATACTCTGATGGAGTATGGCTGGTTATTTTTTAAAAAGTGTAGCAAAATGGGTCGGGTTTGGGATACCGACTAACATACTGATCTGTTAGACCATTCGTCTCCGTTCGTAACTCCTGTAGTGTTTCTATACTCTTTACCATATCACCTTGGAATCAGTATACCTCTATTAAGTAAGGGAAGTAAGCTATTTTGAATATAAAAGCAAGATTACAAAAGTAAGTGTAAGCGCTCTAAAATAGTTAAAGAAATATTCACAGGATTTTAGAAGAATTTATTATAAAATAGAAGTATGTTAAATGTTTCACATATTAAATGGTTCATTTAAAAAGGAGCATATCAAATGGGATATAGTAAACCCGAAACAATCATGGGAATTACCGTTGAAAATGGAGTAAAAAAATCAAAATACCCTCCTTTACAAACACTGATATTAGGTTTTGAAGCAGGTGCGTTCATTGCTTTAGGTTATTTACTTTTCATCCGTGTCACAGCAACTTTAACAGGAAATTTAGAGGGGTTAAGCAGTTTGATTGGTGCGTCTGTCTTCCCAATCGGCCTTATCCTCACCTTGCTTGCAGGTGGTGAGCTATTAACAGGAAATATGATGGCTTTGCCTCTAGCTCGAATAGCGAACAAAATTAGCACTAGACAGGTTGTCTATAACTGGTTTCTTGTTACGGTCAGTAACTTTATCGGGGCCATTTTTGTAGCATACTTTTTTGGACATCTGGTTGGACTTACCGAATCAGGCCCGTTCTTGGAAAGAACGCTTAGTATTGCTGACCATAAATTAGAAGCAACCTTTCTCCAAGCATTCGTTTCGGGGATTGGCTGTAATTGGCTGGTGGCAGCGGCAGTGTGGCTTTGTTATGGAGCAAACGATATGGTCGGAAAAATTGCAGGTATTTGGTTTCCAACGATGGCATTTGTCGCAATCGGATTCCAACACGTTGTAGCGAATATGTTTGTGATTCCTGCAGCGATATTTGCCGGCCATTTTACTTGGCTAGGATATATTGAAAATTTTATCCCTGTCTTTCTAGGCAATGCGGTTGGCGGATCTGTCTTTATCGCACTCGCATATTGGCACGCCTATAAGAAAAATGAACGCACATATTCGGAACCAAAAGTGGTTCAACCAATGATGAAAAGCAGCGTAAGATAATTTACAGGTCAAAAAAATCATATATCTTCACTGATTAAGCTCCTTACACCTAAGGGGCTTTTTGCATATTAATCAATACATATAAGTCATATTGACATGCAAACGGGAATAAAATCCAAGAATGAATGGACTTCGTTGGAGGTCAGCATTTACTGCATGAAAATAAAGGATAAGAGGTTGGGGGAAATGACAAAGAGCTCGTGGCTAGTATCAATTTTATTAATCTGTAGCTTAATACTTATTGCCGGATGTACAGAAAAAACGAATACAGTAAAGAAAGTTGAAGAAAAAGTATCTGAACCAGGACAACAAAAGCCCAATAAAACACCACCAGAACCAAAGAATGAAGAAGAACCAAAACCAATTACGGTAAATGTCATTGATCCGAATACAAATGCTATTTTGGAAACCTTTTTACCGGTGGAAATGGGTTTTGGAACCGATAATGAAACCTATAAAAAGGAACTTCAAAAATGGGCAAAGGATTTAGCAAGAGGGACGGAAAGTACCAAAGGATATGACCAACGAATGGTTCTTGATAAGATTGACTCCAATGGTCAAATCATTAAAGGCAAACCAAGAATTATCTTAGAGGAATCAGAGTTAGTTGAAAAGGTCATAACAGCATCAGCAACGGGTGGAGATATCGAACTACCTTTATATGTGACCGAGAGCGGTTATAAGCCTGAGGATGTTGACCAGTTAGGGGAAGTTGTCGTGGCAAGCTTTACAACGAGATTTAATAGCGGAGTTGTAGGCCGTTCAAAGAATATTCAGCTGTCGGCACAGGCCATTAATAATATCATTGTCGGAGCGGGAGATATTTTCTCATTTAATACCACTGTAGGTCCAAGTGATGCCGCCCACGGATATCAAAAGGCGAAGGAAATTGTAAATAAGCAATTAGTCGACGGAATCGGCGGAGGAATTTGCCAGACGTCATCAACCCTGTTCAATGCAGTGGATCAGGTAGGTGTTAGTTATATTGAAAAACATCACCATTCCTTGTCGGTTGGGTATGTACCTGCTGGCAGAGATGCAACCGTATCTTATGGTGGACCGGACTTTCAATTTCAGAATACCACCGGTGCCCCATTTATCATTAAATCCATCTATAAAAAGGGAACCTTAACCATCGAAGTAAGGACATCCTCAACCTACCAAAGTCTGATAGTCAAACAATAATGAGTGTCAGGCACCAAACTTCTTTGGTGCCTTTTCTGCATATTCCTAACCTACAAGGAGAAAAATACCTTTGGTTCTTTTAGAAAATTGTAGGAGGAATAGTATGAAATTGTTTCAAAAAACGCTTCTTTCCTTAACGATCCTAGCACTGGTGGCGATAACGGGATATCAAAGTGCTTCAGCTCGTGCCCTAAGGGATATGGATAATCAATTTCAAACTGTTACTAAGCCTCAAGTTGTAGAGGTTAGCAGACAGAAACCAACTATAGGAAAAGATCAAGGGTTATCTGAAGAATATCATGGACATAAATCCAACCGTCCAGAAACGGTCAATCCCAAAAAGGGAAAGCCACCGGCCGCAAATAATCGTTTCATTCAGGTCCAACTATTAGGGATTAATGACTTGCATGGCCAATTAAATGTGACTCGGAAAGTTAACGGGAAACCGGCCGGTCGGGTCGATTATTTAGCAGCCTATTTAAAACAGCGTGAAGCAGAAAATAAAAATACGCTATTGGTTGAAGATGGAGACATGGTTGGGGCCAGCCCTCCAATTTCGGCCCTTTTACAGGATGAACCAACAATCGAGATCTTGAACAAACTGAGTTTTGACATCGGTACTGTTGGTAATCATGAATTTGATGAAGGTTTAACGGAACTGATGCGCCTCATAAAAGGGGGAACACATCCGAAAACTGGCAATTTTGCAGGTTCAAACTTCCCATGGATTGTTGCCAATGTAGTCAATGAGAAAACAGGAAAAACGATTCTGCCTCCTTATCAAGTGATCAAAGTAAATGGGATGCCCATTGGTTTTATCGGTGTGGTAACTACTGAGACTCCAACGCTTGTTGTCCCTAGCGGTGTGGCAGGATTAAAATTCACGGATGAAGTAGAAGCAATTAATCAGAATGTAGCGGAGTTGAAAAAACAAGGGGTAAAGTCGATTGTCGTTTTAGCCCATAACCCAGGCACTTCAGGTACAAACGGAGAAAATCCAGCAGGGCAGCTTGTCGATATCGCAAACCAGGTCGACGATGAAGTGGATATCATCTTCGGCGGCCATAACCATGCCTATATGAACGCAACGATTGACAATAAACTAGTTGTTCAATCCTATTCCTATGGAACTGCTTTCTCTGATGTTGATCTTGAGATAGATCCTAAAACAAAGGATATTGTCTCAAAAAGAGCTGAGATTGTAACTACCTTTCAAGAAGGAATCGAGCCCGATCCCGAAATAAAGAAAATGATAGAAGGATATGAAGCAAAAATAGAACCGATAGTTAATCAAGTTGTTGGCTCTTCATCTGAAAGTCTGACGGCCAAGCAAAATGAAAATGGTGAGTCAGTGCTTGGCGATTTCATTGCGGATGCACAAAGGAAAGCGTTGAATACCGAATTAGCCTTTATGAATCCTGGCGGCATTCGAGCCGATATTGATCCTGGCGATATCACCTGGGGAGAAATTTACACGGTACAGCCCTTTAATAATGACCTTGTCAAAATGTCGATGACGGGACAGCAAATCCGAGAATTGCTTAACCAGCAGTGGGGGGCAACAAAAACGAACATGCTGCAGATTTCTGGCTTAAGCTATACTTGGAATCCAAATAAACCAGCAGGGCAAAGGGTAGTGAGCACCAAGCTTCCAGATGGCACGGAAATGGATCCTAATAAATCCTATTCTGTGACAGCGAATATTTTTCTTTCTGGAGGCGGAGATGGATTTACTGTATTTACTCAAGCTAAAAACAAAGAAGTCGGACCCGTTGACCTTGATGCATTAGTTAACTTCAGTAAAGCCCAGCCAAAACCGTTCACTTATGGCATTCAAAATAGAATACAAAGGGTTCAGTGACATCCTTGGTGTTTTAAAAAAAGGTGTCAGGCCAGATAGGTTTCATTTTTATTTAATAATAGACTTGAATTATTTTGGTGACTATACTATTATTTAAATTAATCGATTCACTATATATTGTTTCAATAAATAATAATCAAACTATATATTGTGTTAACCTTAAGAGACGATGCCATTGTGGCTTAATAGGGAATCTGGTGTAAATCCAGAACTGCCCCCGCAACTGTAAATGCTGACGAAATGAGCAAACCACTG
Organism: Bacillus sp. ISL-46; assembly: GCF_018613205.1. NCBI lineage: Bacteria > Bacillati > Bacillota > Bacilli > Caryophanales > Bacillaceae > Bacillus > Bacillus sp. ISL-46. Next base: position 4,816 of record NZ_JAGGQR010000105.1, on the reverse strand, counting down.
TATAAGAAATGTCTAATCTATTAGGTACTTATATGGGAAGGGTTCAAAGTAGGAAGAAGCATGAGTCAGGAGACCTGTCTTTCTTAAGATGTTTCAACTTCTTCGGGGATTGAGAAGATGAACGGTGGCGACAGGAGGCATTGGATTTTTTTATTCCTTTTGTAGTGTATCGTTTCATCCGCTCAATTACCGTTGAGCGGATTTTTTTTATTATAGGGGGAAATGTAATGATAACTAAGGAGATTCAAGCAGAACTTAATTACGTATTAGAATCTATTAATCAAGTTTCAGAAAAATATCAGATAGATACTACGGAGCTTAAAGAGCAAATTAGTAAACTGGATGAAACAGAGGGGGAAGCTAATCACCAAGCCTTATTATATGCTGTGAATCAAATTGCAATAGACCAACCAAATTGGACATTTGTCGCTGCCCGTTTGTATCTGAATGAATTATATAGAAAGTCAGCAAAAAATCGAGGCTATAATCGTTCTTTAAAATATGGAGATTTTTATAGATTAATAAAAGAATTGACTGATACCGGGATATATTCTCATAATTTACTTAGCTTATATAGCAAAGATGAAATCGAGCAACTAGCAAAAGAGATAAATCCAGATAAAGATTTATTATTTAATTACATAGGGTTATTTTTACTGGCGGATCGCTATCTGGCTCAAGATCATAATAGAAATGTATATGAACTCCCGCAGGAGAGGTTCATGATTATTGCCATGACGATTATGAAGGATGAAAAGAAGTCCATCCGCTTCCAACTTGTAAAGGAAGCGTATTGGGCACTTAGTAATTTATATATGACGGTTGCTACCCCCACTTTAGCGAATGCAGGCAAAAGCTTTGGTCAGCTTTCCTCCTGCTTTATTGATACAGTAGATGATTCCCTTGATAGCATCTATTTAAATAATTGGGATATTGCTCGGCTAAGCAAGGATGGCGGTGGTATAGGGATTTATTATGGTAAAGTTCGTGCCCTTGGTTCCGATATTAAGAAATTCAAAGGAAACTCTTCCGGAATTGTGCCATGGATTAAATTGTTAAATAATACAGCTGTCAGTGTTGATCAGTTAGGTCAACGGCAAGGTGCCATTGCGGTTTACCTAGATTTATTTCATAAAGATATCATGAACGGTTTTCTCGATTTGAAAACCAATAATGGGGATGAACGCCGTAAGGCCCATGACATTTTCACGGGTGTCACGATACCAGACCTATTTATGAAAAAATTAGAAGAGAAAGATGAGGATGGAAGAAGTATTGGGCAGTGGCATACATTTTGTCCCCATCAAGTAAAACAATTTATGGGCTGGAAGGATGAAAAAGGGAACCTTCTCGGACTTGAGGATTTTTATGATGAAACGGATGTTAAATTATTTACCGAGAAATATGAAGAGGCCGCAGGTAACCCGCTTCTTCCTCGTAAAACCTACCGTGCCATGGATATTATGACACGAATCATGGTTGCTCAATTAGAAACAGGAACACCATACATGTTCTATCGTGATGAAGTAAACAGGCAAAATCCGAATAAGCATGTATTGGGTAAGGGCCGAACTTCTATTTACTGCAGTAATTTATGTACAGAAATTGCTCAAAATATGTCCGCAACGACGATTGTAAACGAATACCAGAATGAAGAGGGCAATATCGTGATAATTCGGAAGCCTGGTGATTTCGTTGTTTGTAATTTATCGTCTATTAATCTGGCAAAAGCAGTCCCTGCAGATGTTTTAGAGCGTTTAATTAGGATCCAAGTAAGAATGCTCGATAACGTGATTGATTTAAATACAATCTCTGTTGGACAGGCTCAACTTACAAATAAAAAGTACAGAGCCGTGGGTCTTGGTACATTTGGATGGCACCACCTACTAGCTCTTAAAGGGATTTACTGGGAGTCTGAAGCAGCGGTAAATTATGCAGATCATCTGTATGAGGACATTGCATTTTATACGATCCGTTCATCAATGGAACTAGCAAAGGAGAAAGGGTCTTATAGTCTATTTAAGGATTCAGAATGGCATACAGGAAGTTATTTTGAACGGAAAAATTATCAATCGAAAAGATGGACTGAACTAAAAAGGGATGTCGTTAATAATGGCATTCGGAACGGATGGTTAATGGCTATCGCTCCAAACTCATCCACAGCGAAAATTGGAGGTTCCACTGACGGAATCGATCCTATCTATTCTGTTGAATATGCAGAGGAAAAGAAAAATTTTAAATTTAAAGTTACTGCACCGGATTTAAACCATATCACATATGACTATTATCGTCGCTCGCGACATGAATTAGATCAAGTGTGGAGTATTAAACAGAATGCGGCACGTGGACGCCATATTGATCAGGGCATTAGCTTTAATTTATATGTTAGGCACGATATAAAAGCAAAGGACTTGCTCAACCTGCATATGGAAGCTTGGAAGCAAGGACTAAAGACAACGTACTATGTTAGAAGCACATCTCAAACAGAAATTGACGAATGTGATGCTTGCCATAGCTAACATCTTTTAGAATAGATTGGAGAAGATTATTTTATGGATATTCATTTACCGCTATCAAGAATAAAACTGTTAAACCCCGAGTTTCCCAATAAATCAACCGGTATTATTAATGGAAAATCATCAGGCTTGCTCAACTGGAATGATATTGCCTATCCACAGATATACGATTTATATCAGACATTATTGTCAAACTTTTGGAAAGCTCAAGAGATTAATATGCAAGATGATATAAAACAGTGGGACTTTCTCAGTTCAACGGAGAAAGATGTCTTTTTACGAATAAATACACAACTTGCTTCTTTAGACAGCCTGCAAACACCAACAATGTGTCAAGTAATGGATTATGTGACAGATTCTAGCTTTAAAGCAATATTTGCTGTCATCGCCCAGCAGGAAGCGGTCCATAATGAATCCTATTCCTATATATTAAGTTCACTTGTACCTTTGAATGAACAAAAGGATCGGTTCAATCAAGCCAAAAATGATCCATTCGTGCAAAAAAGAAACCAACTGATATTAGACGCATATGAACGTTTCCGTGAGAATCCTACACCACAAAATTTATTTCAACTAGGTGTGAATTCTATTAATCTAGAGGGTATATATTTCTATGCTGGCTTTGCTTTTTTCTATCATCTTGCCCGCCAGCAAAAAATGCTTAAGACTAGTACAATGATTAGCTATATTCAACGGGATGAAATGCAACATGCGTATTTCATGGCACAGTTTCTACGAATTCTTTTAACAGAAAATCCGGATTTACATACTGAGGCTAACATTGATTATGTGTATAAAGTGGTTGGACAAGCTGTCCAACTTGAAAAAGAGTGGGCACATATGATTTTGAGGGATATAGATGGTATTGAATTGAGCGAGTACGAAGGATACACCGAATATCTTGCAAATAAACGACTGCGTCAGCTGGGTTTACAGAACTTATATAAAGAAAGGGTAAACCCAATGCCTTGGATCCATGTTTTCAGTGATGAAATGATGAATGGAACAAAATCCGATTTTTTTGAACAGAAGTCAAGAAGCTATGCAAAGGTAACACAATCAAACGGTTTCGATGAGTTATGAAAATTGCCATCGTATATTCTTCCAAAACAGGAAATACTGAAGAATTAGCTGAACGAATTTGTCAGTTATTTTTAAAGAAGAATGTAATGGTTTCTCTCTTTCGGATCGAGCAATTTCGAGTTAGGGATTTATCCCAGTTTGCGGCTATTGTGATCGGAACCTATACTTGGGGAAATGGCGAAATTCCTCAAGAAATGATGGAGATTTATCGTGCATTCGAAACTCAGGACGTAAAAAAGGTACGGACAGGTGTAATCGGCACAGGGGATAGTGGTTACCCGAAGTTTTGCGGAGCTGTTGATGAATTTAAGGATATGCTTTACGTACACACAAATTTAATTGCCACCCTAAAAATCGAGGTTAGCCTCCAAATGAAGGATATTGATCGGTGTAGTAGATTCGTGACTATCTTTTTGGATCAATTAAGCCGGAAGCAGGGAATAGGGTAATTGCAGAGGAAGTTTGGAATTAGTAGTCTAATTGGGTTTTTTTGCTCCATATAGAGTCTATTTGTTATTACTACAGAAATATTCAGAAGAAAACCCTTGCATCACAAGGGTTTTCCTTTTCTAACTTATGTGAAATGTTTGGATTTTCTAATATTTTGTCAATTGATTGACCAGGGAATTTTAACAATGTTATCATGTCTATGAAAGCGTTTTCGGTGAAGGGGGAGAAATTAATGGAAGATAAAGTTTTAAAAGCAATTCAGGATGATTATCCGGATGATTTCGCCTGGTGTTATGGCTGTGGTCGATTAAACGAAGAGGGACATCATTTTCGAACTGGCTGGCAGGGTGAACAAACAGTAACTATATTCACACCAGAATCAGTGCATCTAGCACTTCCAGGTTTTGTATATGGCGGCATTGTTGCCTCGTTAATAGATTGTCATGGAACAGGTTCTGCTGCATTGGCGCTTCATCGAAAAAATGGACATGCAGCTGGTGATGGATCGGAGCCCCCAAGGTTCGTAACGGCTTCCTTAAACGTGACCTTTCTCAAGCCAACTCCACATGGTATACCTTTAAAAGCAATCGGAACCGTACATGAAATCCACCCTAAAAAGTTTAAGGTTGAGACAGAAGTTTATGCAAATGATCTTCTCTGTGCTCGTGGAGAGGTTGTCGCTGTTGTCATGCCTAAATCCTTTCTTAAATAGGTATGTAAATATTCCGTTTTTAGCCGATTCCTACTATGAACTGCACCCGAATTGT
>NZ_JAGGQR010000104.1:5185-5349 GCF_018613205.1 Bacillus sp. ISL-46 | reverse complement strand
CCTGAGCTACCTGAGCTGCCACTACCGCTGCTTCCCTTGCTACCTTTCTTACCTTTTGGCCCTTTTTTACCTTTAGGACCTTTTGGTTTTTTGCCGCTTCCGTGACTTCCGCTGCTTCCACTACCAGAGCTACCGCTGCCTTTGCTGCCTGAGCTACCTGAGCT
>NZ_JAGGQR010000104.1:0-5141 GCF_018613205.1 Bacillus sp. ISL-46 | reverse complement strand
CGCTACTACCACTGCCTGAGCAGCCTGAGCTACCTGAGCTGCCTGAGCTTCCACTGCCTGAACTTCCGCTTCCGCTTTTGCCTGAACTTCCACTTCCACTGCCTGAGCTACCACTGCTTCCGCTACCGCTGCTACCCTTGCTACCCTTAGGGCCTTTATGTCCTTTAGGGCCTTTTGGTTTTTTTCCGCTACCAGAGCTACCGCTGCTTCCGCTACCAGAGCTACCGCTGCCACTTTTGCCAGAACTACCGCTTCCGCTTTTGCCAGAGCTTCCACTGCCACTTTTGCCAGAGCTACCGCTTCCGCTTTTGCCAGAGCTTCCACTGCCGCTTTTGCCACTGCCAGAGCTTCCACTACTGCTTTTGCTGCTACCGCTTTTACCACTGCCAGTAGATCCTGAACTGTCTGAACTTGACTTATTGTTACCTCCTTTTTTACCAACAGGATTATTATCTAGAAACCCAACTACACCATTTTCTTTAGCTTGTGAAAGTAATTGATCAATATCAAGCTTTAGTACCATTATTCCACCACTTTCTTAACAAATTTTTCTTTTCTATTTCAATTTATGATGATTTTATCCATTTGACATAGACAATCATATATTTTTAAACCATATTTTTTAGAGTTTCTATACACAACCACCCAAGAGAATGCATATATCTAAAAAAAATGTTATTTAGGAGAATTCAAGTGTTAAAATATGAAATTTTAATTAATCCGAAGTGGTTAAAAAAATTGGATAAAGACATTTGGAATGATGAATTAGTCCCTGCAGTATTAAAGATAGGAGAAGATCGTATTAATGTAAAAATTTCCTATCGAGGAAATGTAATAAGGGATAAGAAAAAAAAATCTTATCGAATTGTCTTTCAAAATCCGTACAAGGTCAATGGTGCACATGAAATTCATCTTAACGCGGAATTTTCAGATGTATCATTAAGTAGAAACAAATTATCGCTGGATTTTTTTGATCGAATCGGAGTCATATCTCCCCACTCCCAGCATGTTTTGTTGTATATCAATGGAAATAGTAAGGGCATTTATTTGGAGATTGAATCATTTGATCAATATCTCCTTAAAAAAAGAAAATTGCCAGATGGCGCAATTATTTATGCAACCAATAATCGAGCCAATTTCTCGTTATTAACCAAGAAAAAGGAAATAAAAAAACGTTTAGACCAGGGATATACATTAAAATATGGCGAAAAAGAAGATATCCTTTATTTAAAAAACTTTATCGCGATGATTAATGCCCTAAACAATGAAGATTTTGAAAAAGAAATCCCACATGTATTGGATGTCGAGAAATATTTCAGATGGGTCGCTGGAGCTGTTTGTGTCCAAAATTATGACGGGTTTATCCATAATTATGCATTATATAAAAATAGTAAATCTGGACTATATGAAATTACTCCTTGGGATTATGATGGGACATGGGGTAGAAACCTCCATGGCAGAAAACTTGATTATGATTATGTACCATTAACAGGATTTAACACACTTTCAGCAAGACTTTTCCACTTTAAACACTTTAGAAAACAATATAAAGAAATACTTTCAAGTATTTTGGAAAACGACTTCACTCTGGATGTCCAAAAACCAATTATCAATGAATTATTTGATTATTTAAAACCACACATGAGTCTAGATCCCTTTATTAGTTCAAACCCAGCAACATTAGAACAAGAAAAAAAGGTTTATTTTAATTTTATTAAAAAAAGAAGCTCTTACCTTAAAGAAGAATTAGCATTATTCGTATAGATAAGAGGTATATGAATCTAATCATATACTTTTTTTTTGCCTATTTTTACCCAAAACAGGAAAAAAAGGCTACTTTATTAGTACAACATCATCCCGTGATACATATAGATGCAGTGTAAATGTTTATTTAATTTAAAGGAGGATAATTCTTTTATGGATAGAGAAATGATGGAACAATTTGTTGGCAAAACAATTAAGGTTGATCGCGGAGGTCCAGAATCAAGAAGTGGAAAATTACTGGCAGTATTTGAAGACTTCTTTGCCATCTTAACAGAACACGATGGAGTCGTATTTTATAAGACAAATCATGTCAGAAGTATCACAGAAAGTTCTAAAGATGATATGAAGTTTGGGTTGAAGGTCCCAGATAAACTTGATTTTAAAAAGGCCGAAACCTTTGTAAAGCTTTTAGGAAAAATAAGATTTCAATGGGTGAAAATTAATCGTGGCGGTCCTGAATCATTTGAAGGCGTACTAAGCGATGTAAACAAACATTTTGCTTCACTGATTGTTAAAGAAGAAGTCGTTCGTGTCTCGATGAAACACATTCGAAACATAAGCTACGGACTGAAAGTGGATAATTCACAAAAAGATGATTCCAATGAATCTAATGGTAATGACAACGACGATAAAGACGATGATAACAAAGACAACAGTAGTAAGAACAGCAGTAGTAAGAACAGCAGTAGTAAGGACAGCAGTAGTAAGGACAGCAGTAGTAAGGACAGTAGTAGTAAGAACAGCAGTAACAAGAACAATGATAAATAAGATCACGAATAAAAATTTTGTCGCTTCTCCACTAGAGGAGCGACTCATTATCTCTTTAAGGAGGATTAAACATGGGGATAGATAAATTTTCAGCTGCATTGGATTTATTAAAAGGCTTTAGTGTAAATCTTTATGTAGGTGAAGACGTATTTAAAGGAAAACTAATTGGTGTTGAGGCAGACCATGTAGTGCTGGAAACCGAAAATAAATACATTTTTTATTATAACATTGATAAAATTCAAGCAATCACAAAAAATACAAGAGAGTTTCAACCTGAGAAAACAACGGCAAAATTTCTAAAAACACAGAGTTTAACAGATTTACTCCTTTCCTTTCAACATACTTGGGTAACGATATTGACTATTAACAAACAAAGGTTTACCGGTGTTTTAAGCGAAATTGATACAGACTTTGCTACTTTAATTAACGGTGATGAACGAATCTTAATAAAATTAACACATGTGTCCAACATCCTCAAAGGGGTTATTAAAGAAGAGGCTGTGAAGACGTCTTCATCAAATAATAACGAAAAAAATAATAAAGATTCTGATAATAAAAAGGACTCAAAGGATCATTCATCCTCTTCCGGTGATAAAGATGACTCAAAGGATCATTCTTCTTCCGGTGATAAGAAGGACTCAAAAAATCATTCTTCTTCCGGTGATAAAAAGGACTCAAAGAATCATTCTTCTTCTTCCGGTGATAAAAAGGATTCAAAGAATCATTCATCCTCTTCCGGTGATAAAAAGGACTCAAAGAATCATTCATCCTCTTCCGGTGATAAAGAGGATTCCAAAAAAAAGAAACAAAAAAATTCCAATAGTAAAGAAAAGTCTGATAAGAAAAATGAAGAGGCCGTTAAAGTAGAAGTGGTTGAACCTAACAATACAATGGTTTGGTCACAACCAATAAAAATTGAAGCAACAATGGTTAAAACCAAGGATGAGCTCGTTTCAAATAACTTTAAGATTAAGAAATCTCAAACAGACGAAAAGGAATCGTCCAAAAATTCCACTGAAATGAAAAAGTCAAATGATATGAGCACTAAAGATAAAAAGTCTGAAGAAGCTAAGTCGACCAAATCAATATCTAGCGAACAATCGAAGGAAATGAAAGAAGTAAAAGAAGTAGTTTCTATACAAAAAACAGAAAATCCGCCAGCTCCACCGTATAAATTACTACAGAATGAAACAAAATCAACAAAAACACAAGAAGAAGCAGCGAAAGTAGTTAAATCAACAACTACACAAAACCAAGCAACTAAGAAAGCAGAAGGTAATAAACCAAATGATATGAACACTAATAGCAACAATCAGAATGTATGGAAACAAAAGGAGAAAGAGCAAAAAGTTCTTCGTTTTTCCGGTGAACCAGTTAATCCTGACAGCAAAATAGCTTTCCCGTTTTCCGGATGGCCAAACAGAAACAATCGAACATCAAGATTGAATTAATGAAATCTCATCGTAATAGTGAAAATATATATAAGACCATTCCTTCATATTGCCCCTGTTAAAATCCCCAAAAACCATACAAATATGAGTTGGGCAGTTCTAATCATGTATACATGTTATAAGTAGTTAGTGATATCAGCCCTCCTCTATTTGTAAAATGGGATTACCAAGGAAAGGATGTGAAAATATGAAGCTGAAAGAAAATATTGGAAAATATATCAGACTTGAGATTTCGGGAAAGAAATTCATAAGTGGGGTACTGATTGATGTAGGCAGCGATTTATGGGTCGTTTTTAATGGATATGACTACCTTTACATCCCTGTTATTCATTGCCAAAATTGGCGGTATTTAAAACAAGATGAAATTAAAGAAATTGATGAAATTACACTAAATGACGAACCCACACCTATTTATAATAATAACGAAGAAATATCACTAAGAAAAACTCTGACAGCTGCTAAAGGTATTTTTACAGAAATATATGTAACAAGCAATCAAGCACTACATGGTTATATCATAAGTATTATGAATAATTATTTTGTTTTCTACTCGCCAATATACAAAACCATGTTTATATCTCTTAACCATTTAAAATGGCTAATTCCATACACAAATAATCAACGTCCATACGGTCTAAGCAACGCAAATCTTCCAGTAAATCCTAGCAATATCACCTTTGCCAGATCGTTTGAGGTTCAAATTGAAAAACTAACTGGAGAATTGATCGTCTTTAATATCGGGGAGAATGAAAATGTTATCGGAAAGGTAAAAGGGATTAAGGATAATTTCGTGGAATTAATCGGTGCAAAAGAAGATCCAGTCTTTATTAATCTTCAACATATTAAAACAATCCATATGACTTAACTGGTTTATTTTTTCTATAGCTTATTTGTAAACAAGCTTTTAAAACAAAAAAAAGAGTGTCTAGAGACACTGTTTCAGATTGTAGACAAAAGGCATTCGAATGAGCCCATTCGATGCCTTTTTATTGGATTTTTGCTCGTAAGAGCAAAATTTAGACCTATCCTTTGACTATTATTACGCCAATTCTGGACCTTTCCACGTCCAGCTGGCCATCTTTTTCAAGTTCATGGCAGCAAAAGTAAGCATCGCTTGCATGGACAATTTTTTTAAGCCTCTTAAGGTTGTCCAACGCA
>NZ_JAGGQR010000103.1:0-5202 GCF_018613205.1 Bacillus sp. ISL-46 | reverse complement strand
TACAGGAATGCTAACCTGCTTTGTTAGTACAATAAGAAAAAGGAATTGCTACCGCGACCCCATTTTAAATTAATACACGCGTTATTGTAAATGAAACTATTCACAACTTATAAAAGCGTCCGCTACTACGAATTGATTACATTATAAAATAAGGTCCGCAATCATTGGGCTAAAGATTTACACAGCTAATCTTCGGCTGCAAGGTTCATAAAATATGAATTTTTTTATTTTTTTAAGTCATCCTACTTATATATAGGAGGCGAAATAATGGAAAAACGTCAAGAATCTGTCATCGCCGTCCGTAAGAATGGAGATGACGATATTATTGAATTAAAGTTGTCAAACGGTCAAGTTGTTGATTACAAAGAAGCACAACAGATGGCAAAAAGTGGGATGATTGTAAACGTCAATGTTTTCAAGGGTGGCGATGGAGAGGAACATCTTCGGAGCAATCCGGACGGTGATCCGACCAACAACCTTGATAATCTCCCTCAGTTCTGACGGAAATATTAAAAATGAGTCTTTTAGTAACGGGTTCTGTTATGAAGTACAAAATTCCAATTAGCGGTTAAAATCACGGGAGAATTAACAATTAGGATTAACAAGAAAATTAACAAAATAATCGGCATATAAAAATATGCTCAGGGCATATAAACTCTGAGCATTTTTCTATATTTTGGCTTATTGAATTATAGCACCCGATAGTTTAAGTACAAATATTTCACAATCTTGTTGCCGGAGCCTCTTCCACATAATTTCCATTTTTTTATAAGGGATATAGTTATTAGACCGTCATTTTTATTTACTTACCAATTATCCAAAAGAAATTATTGATCAAACTAGACTACACCTTTAATACAATAAATAAAGCCGCCTAATATGGCGGCTGTCGGTAAGTAGAAATTACTATTTAGTGTTTTGTAGTGCATCATAACCTTCTTCACCAGTGCGTATTTTAATAACATTGGCGATTTCATATACAAAAATTTTCCCGTCACCTGGCTGTCCGGTATTTAACACTTTTCGTGCCGTATCAATTACTAACTGTACAGGAACCTTGCAAACCACGATTTCAACCTTTATCCGTTCGTACATATTAACATCGAATTTCCTGCCCCGGTATGTTTCGGTATACCCTTTTTGAAAACCTGCACCCAGAGCATGGGTTACTGTAATTCCACTCACTTCGATTTGAGCCAGGGCTTGTTTCAATTCTTCAAATTTTGTTGGACGTGTAATAATTTCAATTTTTGTTAGAACTTCGCTCATACGATCACCCTTTTAGGAAAATTATGCTTCGTGATAGGCTTTTTCTCCATGCAGTGTAATATCTAATCCGAGAGATTCTTCATGTTCATTTGCCCGGACAGGGACGAAGACTTTTACAACTTTAATAATTATATATGATACTATCCCAACAAATAGATATGTTGCAACAATTGCAATTAACTGCTTTAATACTAAGCTTGGATCTCCATAAAATAATCCATCTGCTCCGGCTGCATTCACGGATTTTGTGGCAAACAAACCAGTCGCAATTCCACCCCATGTTCCGCCGATTCCATGCAATCCAAACGCATCTAGAGCATCATCATATCCGAATTTTTCTTTTACCCAGAAGACTCCCCAATAACAAATCGAACCTCCAAGGAATCCAATAAGAATAGCGGAAGCCGGTGTAACAAATCCTGCAGAAGGGGTGATCGCAACAAGTCCTGCCACTGCACCTGAGATAGCTCCAAGCATCGTAGGTTTTTTATTTATCAGCCATTCTATTACTAACCAGCCAATGATTCCAGCTGCAGCTGCCGTATTCGTATTGATAAATGCGTACATCGCCACATCATTAAGGGTTAAAGCACTCCCAACATTAAAGCCAAACCATCCAAACCAGACTAAGGCTCCTCCCAAAATTGTAAGTGGCAGGTTGTGAGGAGTCGTGGTGACAGCATCTTTTCTTTTCCCAAGAACGATCGCAAGCACCAGTCCGGTAACACCGGATGTAATATGCACGACGTTTCCTCCGGCAAAATCGAGTGCTCCGAGATTACGAATCCATCCTCCTACTCCCCAAACCCAGTGGGCTACAGGAGAGTATACCAAAATGGACCATATGACTGTGAAGATAGCAAATGCAGAGAAACGCATACGCTCTGCGAAGGCACCTGAAATAAGCGCTGCCGTTAAAACGGCAAAGGTTAGCTGGTACATCATAAACAGATTATGAGGAATTGTTGCACTGTAATCATTATTAGGTTTAAAGGTTACACCTTTTAATCCCACCCAATCGAGACCACCAATAAATGGATTTCCATGCGTTGAAAAAGCAAGTGAATAACCAAATAGAATCCAAATAATAGAAACAATTGCAATTGAGCCAAAGCTGTACATCGCAGTGCTTAACACGTTTTTACTTTTTACCATTCCTCCATAAAAAAGAGCAATTCCGGGTGTCATAATCCAAACGAGAATCGTTGATAAAAACATAAATACTGTATCCGCCATCTGCATGTTTTTCATCTCCTTAGTAAAATCTTTATGTCAGGTTTTATAACATGTCTTTGTTAATAAAGATATCATATTACACAACCTCTTAATTTTCAACAAAATTTTTAGATAATTCTCATTGTTAAATTCATACATGCTAGGTTATGTAACATTGACAGTAATATTCAGGAACCGAACAATGCATCTGATTGTTAACCCAGTGTATTAATTGAGTGGACCAAATGTTTTTTTAGACAAATGGGGGATCTTTTTTATTCTCTTCATTACCATTCCCACAAATTTTACATACCTGTTCCATATGCCACACTCCTAAATTACATTTATATTGATATTTTTTCCTATCCCCTCCTTTTTAATCGTTTATATCAATAACATCTATTAATAATAAAAAAGCCCAATGAATAAATCATTGAACTTTTGCATTAATTAATATGGTATCAATCCTTTAAATGAAACGGAACAGTTGAAACCACCACATCTTTTCTATTCAAAAGTATTAAACGGATACGAAATGCTGATTGATTGTGTAAAAGACGGTGCCACCACTTATGGGTAATAAATTCAGGTAATAGCACCGTTAATTTCTTCTCATGTTTATAATGGTGGTCAATCCGCTCTATAAATTCAATTAATGGCTTAACTAATGTTCGATAACGTGAGGTAACTACAAATAATCGAACATCTGGATTCCATTCTTCCCTTCTTTCTTCCATTTTTTTAGCATCTTCAGAAGAAAAGGCTACATAAAAAGCTACAACATTTGGAGTAAGTGATTTTGCATATGAAATTGTCGAGACAACCACCTTATGAATACCGGCAACAGGTATAATTATTATTGTATCGGTACTTTGAATAGGCTCGGCTAAATCAAATTTTAATTGTTTGCCTACACTGTCGTAATGTTTACTAATTTTTGTAATTCCCATAACATTATAGGAGTTATAACAACAACAATTCAAGCGCCTTCTTCAAATTTGGTAATACTGAATATAATTACAACAAAGAAAGTTACTACGGCACCTATTCCATTAATAATTGCTTTCCTTTGCTATCCTTGTGATTTATCTCTACGCCATTTCAAGACAAGACCTATTTGTGCCATCATAACTTTGTTTTGTCATTTTTTAACATTCGCCCCAAAAGAAATAATTTTCATCTAGCCAATTAATATTTTTTCTTCTGCATATCTTACCTTGGCTTCTTTTCGTGTATTCAAAAGTGCAAAAGCCATGGTTAAAGGTCCTAGTCTTCCAATAAACATCATAAGAGTAATCAATAATCTTCCTACTGGCGATAGATCAGCTGTTAAACCTGCTGATAACCCAACCGTACCAAAGGCAGAAATGGTTTCGAAGAGAATTAAACTCATGTCTGCATCTTCTGTATATGCCAATAAGAAGAAAATCGTAAAAATAAAGATAATAGCAGCAACGACGATCGATAGTGCTTTATTAACCAATCGCCATGAAATTCTTCTTTTAAAAATATTCACATCGTCTCGATTTGAAATCACAGTCCAAAAGGCAAAAATGATAATAGCATAGGTAGTTACTTTAATCCCCCCACCAGTAGAACCGGATGATGCTCCGATAAACATTAATGCCATCATAAACACAAGAGATGATGTGGTCATTTGGGTAATATCAATCGTATTAAAACCTGCAGTACGCGGGACGACTCCTTGGAAATAGGATGCCCACAGTTTATCTCCTAACGGAAAGTTTCCGATGGTCGCAGGATTATTAAATTCTGTGCTCAATATCACTAAAAACCCTACAATATTTAAGATAAGAGACATCAATAAAGCAACTTTAGAATGCAAGGATAATTTGCATAAAGATTTTTTATAGAAAAGATCGAGAATGACAGTAAATCCAATACCACCTGTAATAAAAAGGAGTGTAATTACAATGTTTACTGTTGGATCGCCTACCCATTTACTTAAACTATCAGGTTCAAGTCCAAAACCAGCATTATTAAAAGCGGAAATAGAATGAAAAATGCCGTAGTATATGGCTTTCTTCCAAGGCATCTCAAAAGACCAGTTTATCGCCAAAATGATTGCACCAAGCAGCTCAACAATAAAAGTAATGAGAATGATCCGCTTCACTAGGTTGACTACTCCTGAAAGAGAAAATACATTTAATGAATTCTTGCAATAACAAACGTTCCTTTAATCCAATCTTTTTTCCTAAGATTATAAACATAAATGTTCCCGTGGTCATAAACCCCCAACCGCCAATTTGAATTAAACATAGAAGAACAATTTCTCCAAATAAAGTAAAGGTTGTTCCCGTATCCACAACAGCCAGCCCTGTAACACAGACAGCAGACGTTGCCTCAAATAAAGCATCGATGAAGTTAAGTCCACGTCCCTCTTCATAGGTAGCAATTGGCAGCATAAAAAAAAAAGTCCCCAATAATATTAGACTACCGAAACCCAAAACAAGGATTTGGGCAGGATGCTTTTGGTTTCTTTTTAGAATAAAAATTATCATGCCAAAAACAATACATAGAAATTCTCTTTTTAGGATTCGCCCTACTGTAATTGTTTATGAATGTAAAATAGAAAACTAAACATTAAACTAAAAATAAAGGCGATGTCTTCTCCAAGCATCGCACATTACTATTATCTATTTCTTCTTCTAGATAATATAACATGAGAATATTTTTAATTATGATTCATCACCACAT
>NZ_JAGGQR010000102.1:0-36972 GCF_018613205.1 Bacillus sp. ISL-46 | reverse complement strand
CACAGAAACTGGTGAAGAGACTTAATTATTAATGTAAATCTTCTAATTTCACTAGTTGGTCAGTAATTTGATTGTATTCGTGCTCAGCTACTTCGTTAGAGATAATTTCTTCTTTGTTCAGTTTTTCGATGGCTTCGTGTTGTGCGTATAATGCGTGTTTTTGTAAGATGGTTTGTTCTTTTTCTTTTAGTCCTGGATACTTCTCAAAAAGTTTCTCTATTTTGTTCTGCAATGCAGTTAGTTCTTGTTCATATTGTGTAATGATCTCTTTGGCTGCGGTTTCCGTAATTAATAATTTTTTTCTAACTGTTTGTATTTCCGTTATGGCTGTTTCAAATCGGTGTCCCCTAGCTATTATTTCTTCATATTCCTTAAATGCTTCTTCTTTTCTATTAACCCCTAAGAGGGATAATAGCGGTTTTATAGATAGTCCTTGAACCACCAATGAGAACAATACCACACTAAAAGCTATAATCAAGATTTCCTCCCGTCCCGTAAAATCACGAGGAAGACTTAAAACAAGAGCAATGGATAAAGACCCCTTAAGACCTCCCCAGTTGATAACGTGCTTCCAGGAAGTTGGAAAATTCTTGGTAAATAATAGACTTGCATAGACTGCAATACTTCTTGCAATAAGCACAATCAATAAGGCAAAAAATACTAAGCTCCATTTGTCCGCTAAGTTAATGTTGGTTATTTCCAATCCTACCATTAGAAATACGATTGAATTGGCTAGCAGTGCAGTAACTTCCCAAAAATTATTAATATTTAACTTCGTCGTCGGACTCATGCCAATTTTTGCTCCGTAATTTCCAAAAATCAGGGCAGCAACAACAACAGCAATGACACCAGAGGCATGAACCGCTTCAGCTAGTAAGAATGAACCGTAAAATAAAATAATACTAAAGATAATTTCTAACGGATAATCGTCGAAGTATTTGGTTAATTGTGAGAACGCATAACCAAGTGCACCACCAATGATGAGCCCAAATGTGATTACCTTAATAAATTCCCATAATCCATAGCCAACACCTACAACTCCAAGGTCAAGATATATAAGTAAATAAAAAGCGGAAATTTTAAAAAGGACAACCGCAAGTCCATCATTAAATAAACTTTCTCCTTCAATAACAGTTGCCAGCCTTTTATTTACCCCGACACTTTTAAAAATTGATATAACGCTTACAGGATCAGTAGCACTCATTAAAGCAGCAAAAACAAACGCTGTAGGAATCGAAAAACCTAAAAGCCATATCGTAGAAAAACCGACAATGAGAAAGGATAAAAGAGTTGCTCCAAAAGCTAGAGCTAGAATGGGTTCTTTATTCTCCTTTAAATGGGAAAAAGGCAGCTTTAAAGCCGCTTCACCTAATAAAGCAGGCAAGAACAGCGTAATGATGACAAAGTTGAAAACTTCACCTTCTGTAATCAAACCCTTTAATGGCTCTAAAGCAGGAATGTTTACAAGACCAATAATAGTCCCAACAATTACCAATGCAATTGGGTAAGGTTGCTTTAATTTTTTGGCGATGGCAGTAATACCAGCTGCAATCATAACTAATATAAGTCCAAGTTCGAAAATATGGTGTAGCTCTAGGTCATTCACTTTTTATAAAACCTCCTTTTAAGTTCCTAGTATTCCTTATGAGAGTATTTCGTATCATCAATTTTTCGATTTAAACAAAATAAATAGCACCATTCTTACAATTGATGGTGCCTGTCTTTATAAATGCTTAACAGTACGGTTTTTGGTTGTTTTTTAAATAAAAAACTGTAGCTTATTCCACTAACCTGCCCCGTTAGCACAATAAGAAAAAGCCACCAAGGATGGCAGCTGATTGTTCAACTCAAGCACCCGTTACTTTAAGTACAATTCTTCACAAACTCAATATCTATAAACAAGAAAATGCATTACCCTTGGAGTAATGCATCAAAAAGTAAGAAAGATTGAATTTTACTATTTTTACCCACCTATTTCACGCCATTATAAAATTTAATTAATAGGTTCAAAATTTTTCAATTTACTAAGGCGATGGCTTATTAAGTAAATAACAAAGTAAATGGGGAAAGAATAAAATTCATTCCAATTAGTTGAGACATAAAGACCTAACCATTTAAAAAGGGCTCTCCAATGAATGCGCTTCCTACTGCAAAAATTCCTCCTTTAAGAATAGGAGATACATGCGGCTTAAGTTGAATAAGAAACATAATTGAGACAGGTATAAGCACAAAATCCCAAGGAACGTAAGAAGGAATAGTTGGAAAAACTTTCCCCGTATAATACCACTTTCCATATTGCACTCCTAAAAAATCAAGCCATGAAGAAACAAGTGCAGCAAAACAACCAACAAATAAAAGACGGTTTGTACTCTCTTTCTTACGAAACTTGACCCATATGAGTAAAGGTATGATTGTAAAAGCCAGTGATACAAAAAAATCCCAATGTAAAAAGGTATTTTTTAACCAATAATCAAAATAACCCCTTCTTGCTTCGGTAACTTTATTATGAAATTCCCCCATCTTATTTATTTTTTCTGGATCTTGTAAAGTTTTATAATCCCAGGCTAATTACCATTCCATTGGAATTTTTAATCTTTTGTGGTTGGAATTAGAAAATCTATTTTCCTTTGTTCTATTAGTTGAAAACGAGTAAGATGCACCATAACCAAAAAGCTATCCTTTATGTAATCATTCACAAAAAGAATAGCCTTTTTTAAATAGAACATCATTGGCCCGTGTTACTTAATCGTTCCCATCCCGCCAATGGTTACACGTACTTTGACGTTTACATCAGCCTTCGAAAAGGCTTTCCCCCATTGATTTTGGACTTTTTTCCACTCTGGATACGTATAGGCTCTTGCATAAATCCCAAATCCAAACGGGTCAATGGAGGCGGTTTGCGTTTTCTTTATTAAGCGCTCGAAATCTGCTTGCAGTTTCGTTTCTATACTCTTTTGCAGTTTCGCTGTGTCCTTCCTTACATTGAATGGAAAAAGCCGTTCTGTAATGGCAATTCTCATTCTTACGTCTGTGTCAAAAATAAAATGACCGTCATACCTTACCTTTGTTTTTACCTTGACGTTCGGCGTACTAAAGCTGATCCAATGTTTATCCCGTCCATTCGATTCCAAAGGGACTGAAATGGTAAATGGGAAATCACCTTTTGTTTTATTCTGCAGGATGCGTAATAATTTGTTTTCATGTGGTTTTATGCTTAACTTATATCTGCTCTGTTCATCTAGCAGAGCCGTGCCGGTCAACATGATTTTGTGGTCTTTTTTCATTTCGGTGATGCTTGCTGTCATCCCTTTTTCCGTCGTTTGCTCATGAAATTCTTGAATGGTGGTTTTTACAGTGACATTTCTTCTGTATGCCGTATCCACTAAATTTGCCAAATACAAAGGTAGACGCGGCTTGTCTTTTGGCCTAAAAAAAATGACGTCCGAAACAGGCCCATCTACGGAGACAACTCGTGTGGTTACCGTATTTTTGGGGTCCCGATAAAAGGGATCGATATAATTGATCCAATTTTTTCGTTTAAGCAGCTTTTTTCCGATTAAGATTAATTGCGTTTTGCTTCCCGATGTCAAAGCCATTACCGTCATATCAAAAAGTTCCCTGGAATTTCGAATCGTAACAGCTTTCACTTCGACTTTCTCCTCTTTTACCTTTGCTTCTTTATTAAACACCGGACTGGACATGTACACCACTAAATGATCATCCTCATCCAGGTCTAAACCTAGTATAAGTGACAGAGTGACATCTTCAACATTTATTTGGTCCACGCATCCGGTCATCATCATAGCCAAGAGCGATAGGCAAAGTAGTATCTTCCTTTTCAATGGCTTACCCTCCGACGGAACTTTTCATATATCCAGCTATAGATCCATAAAAAGGGAGGAGCTATGAATGCCAATTGCAGCCCTCCTTTGGCAACCATTAGCTGCCACTTTTCCGATTCAATCCAAGTAGGATCACGCCAAAAGACCAATCCAATAATGATCAATAATAAAATAATGACGTGCTGGCTGTGATCCTGTTTTCCCAGCAATTGACTAGAACAAAAGGCAGTAATGAATACACAAGGTATCCAGGCTGTGGAAACAACAATCAGATAAACAGCCAATAAAACCATGTCAAAACGCTCCAAAAAACGAAATTCAATTAGTTTAAGCAAATTCAGGACGGGTTGATTAAATTCGATAATCCCATCGGGACTAAAATAGGCAAAGCAGGCAATCGTCACTAAAACATAAAACAACATCGTTAAGGTGTTCGCAATCGTGATTCCGAGAACCGCATGCTGCTTTTTTTGCAAAAAGGGGTACAGGAAGAACGCGACTTCAAATCCCAAAAAGGAAAAAACAGTGGTCGGCACAGCGGATAATACTGGTCTCCACCCTTCTTTAAGCACCGGAAGAAAGTGCAGCCAATTTCCGTCCCTTAGCGGTATCAGGAAAAACAAAGGAATCCAAATGACCATGTAAAAAGACAGCTCGGAGTATCTTGCTAAAACGCGAACCCCGTTACGGGCTACAAAAAAAGTAGGAACCGAAAATAACAGTAAAATGATATAATTAGGGGTTTTAGGCAGGAACCATGCTTTGATATATAGACTGCCATTCACAAGAATGGCCCAAGCGTAAAAAGCAAAGTACACCATGTAAACGATGACGACTGCTTTTCCCACAATTTTTCCGAATAAACGGATAAGAATTTCGATAAGGGTTTCATCAGGATATTTTTCGCACGTTTTAACCAAAAAAATGCTGGCAGCGGCAGAGAAAAACCAGCCAATCAGGATAGCGATCCACCCGTCGGTACCTGCTTTTTCCGCAAGTATACGTGGGAGGGATAGGACCCCAGTTCCCACCTGTGTTCCATTAATCAAAAAAATATATTGCATGAGAGTGATTTCGTTATAGGCATATTTTTTCATCGTTTCACCTTTTAGTGCGATTTCTCCCTTGTCGAATAGTTGGAATAGCTCCTGTGCCTTTAGGGCGGCTTTTCATTGTCCATAAAGGGAAGCGCAGAAACGCATCCTTCATATCGGCAAATCGGAAAGGAGCCAGAGGAGTTCCATAAGGCGTGCCTAGTGATTCAAGACTAATCAGGTGGCCGACTATGGTCATCCATCCGATGACAATCCCTACAATTCCAAACATGGCAGCGGATAGCATCATAGGAAATCTTAACAGTCTGATGGATGAACTCATATCATAATTAGGGATGTTATAAGAAGCGATGGCTGTAACGGCAACGACTATGATCATAATGTTGCTGACAATTCCCACCTGCACAGCCGCCTGGCCAATGATAATGCCGCCAACAATGCCAATGGTCTGACCGATTGGAGTCGGCAGCCTTAATGCAGCTTCCCTCATCAATTCCAGGATCATTTCCATAATCACAGCTTCCATTACGGGTGGGAACGGAACTTGAATCCTTGATTCTGCAATCGTAAGCAAAAGCTCCATCGGGATGACTTCAAAATTATAGGAAATAAAGGCAACGTAAGTGGCAGGCAAAAATAAGGCAATCATAAAGGCTATAAAACGCATGACTCGGATAAAGGAAGAAACTAACCAACGGGTACCGTAATCATCCACAGCCTGAAAAAAGGACATAAAGTTTGCCGGAGCAATCAATACGTTCGGAGAATGATCCATAATAATCACAAATCTTCCCTGAAGAATATGGGATACAGCTGTATCTGGTCTTTCCGTCAACATCATTTGCGGAAACGGTGAATAGGGATTATCTTCAATGAACTCGATAAGTTCGCCGGTATTAATGACCGCGTCTACTGTAATATTTTGAATCCGCGTTTCCAGTTCTCTTAGTACGTCTTTAGAAGCTACATCTCTCAAATATAAAAGGGAAACCTTTGTTTTCCCTCGAATACCGACGGTCATCTCTTTTAAGATTAATTCCTGATGGGGAATATACCTGCGGATTAGGGCAATATTTTGACTCCCTGTTTCTACAAATCCTTGATTAGCACCTTTTAGAGATATTTCATTTTGAGGATTATTAGGCTGTCTTTGCGGCCACCCTTTTGTATCTAATTGATAACCGGTGATTTGCCCGTTTATCAATAAAACGCTATCTCCTCCTAGAATCGCATTTTCGATTTGCCCCCACGTATAGACCATTTCGATTTCTCCTATTGTGACTGGCAGTTCCTTATTAGGATCGAAGGAACTATGCATCAATGGCTTTAGAACATAATTATGGATTGCATCTTTATCCGTCAAACCGGACAAGTACGCCAAAGCGGCCTCCGTTTTACTCGGGGCGATGAGAAAGCGACGAATCACTAAATCCGGTGCTTGAGAAAATAGCAGTTGGAGATTCTCTGTATTTTGGGATAAATCAGAGTCCAGGACATCATCTTCCATATTTTTTTTCTGAAGATTAGAATTATAGCTTGTGTGATGGAACCGAGAAGAGCGCTTTCCTCTTAAAAACTTCAGAAAATAAAACATCAACTCCGTCCCTTTCTGCATTTGCTATAAATTATGTTTTTAGTATGCATTGTCTAAGGAAAAATATTCTAATCCTTCCCCTGATTCATCATTCAAGAACAACAGTGAGCAGTTGACAAGTCTACTATTTTAAACCGCAAACAGAACAGCTATTGGTTTTATTCTAACCATCAATTAGAAGCATGGTTTGTCTGATAAGAGAGAAATAAAAGGCTTATATGACTATTTAACTATCTCTTCAAAACTATATATTGGATTAAATTTTCTTCCTTATTTCGGCATAAAAATACCCCTACAATGATAGACAGTATCGGCTTTTTTTTTTACCGTGTCTACACTAGAGGATATATCACGGAGACAGCTCCAAACTGTAACTCTTGCACCCGTTACTTTAAGTTATCATGAACGAAACTAGCTCCTTACTCGTAACACCGTAGGTTAATTTGGTTACACTGTTTACTGGAAAAACAAACCAAATCAGAGCTACATTACGAAAGGAGCTAGCTATTATGAAGGATACCATTAAATATGTAGGTTTAGACGTTTCAAAGGAAAAAATTGCAGTATTTTTGGGCAGTTATTGTTATTAAGTGCCTCAATCTTATTTGCTTGGTTCTCTTCTGCAAATCCCTATTTTATCCTTTCCATTTATATGTTTGCTAGCGTTGGCTTTACGGCAATTTCTTCGAGTATTTCGAACGAGATAACAAGGATCTTGCCAATCAATCAAATTGGTTCGGGGATAGGAATCGTCCAATTAATGCAATTTTTCGGTGCGGGTCTCGGAGTGACTATTTCTGGATTACTCATAACCATTCAAGAAGGTTTATCTTTGGAAATGGTTTATCGAAATATTTTTATATGCTTCTCGATTGTTAACATTATGACTGGTTTCATATACGGCTTCTATCTTCGTAAAGCTAGGTTAAAGGAGCAAAGTTAAATTCTTCATCGCTTGAATAGAAATAGGACGTCCATAATAGGTTTCCACCACTCTTAAAAGGGATTTTAATAATGATACTTTAAGTTTCTGTTAATAAATTAAGCTACTTGCTAAAAAAGGTTCAAATTCAGATAAAAGGGGGCATTTATTTGTTGGTTAAAGGTAATAAAGTAATATTTGAGTCAAAAATTTATGTAATTCATTGGATATACGATAGCGGTTACTCCGAAATTAAAAATGATAATCATATTAAGTTAGTTAAACTTTCAGACCTTACTACACAATAATAAGCTTTTATCCCTGATTTGGGATTCATCCAGCACTCTTCCAAGGGGTGCTGTTTTATTTCCAAAGAAGGTCAATAAAATAATTTTTTCTGTTGTGATCCATTTCATATTGAACTAACCTCACCCGGTAGTGGAACAAGAAAAAGAGCTGCCGCAGCAACCCTTTTTTACACTAAAGCCACCGTTAACTATTTTTTCACAAACTTATACATTTTGGTTTTATTCATTACTCGAATGCTTCCCCGTTTGCGACATAAATAAAAAGCTACCCTATTGGCAGCTAGATCTATAAAAGGAAAGCACTTTATAGTTTAACAAGAGTTCTTCCACGTACTTAAATTTTAGATTAGAAGGTTAAAATAACTTTGCCTTGTGAGTGTCCAGTAGAAACTTTTATTAATGCTTTGTTAATGTCATTAAAATTATAAATTGAATCAATAGAGGGCGTGATATTTTCTTTTTCAACAAGATTAGTGATTCTTTGTAATTGACTGCCATTGGCGTGTACGAATAAAAAGTGATATTCATTTTTATGTTTACGTGCTAAAAAATCTACACGAGCACCCACTAAACCAAACAATAATTTTTTCCACATTGGAAAATTATTGTCAACCGCAAACCGATAATTAGGTACGGCTTTTAATGATACTAACTTTCCTTGAGGTTTTAAGATACCAAGTTCTGCTTTTATCTCTTTTGCTCCCAAGGTGTCGATAACATAATCTATATCAGATAAAATGTTGGCATAGTTTTCCTCATGATAATTTATGAATCTATCAGCGCCAATCGACAGTGTACGTGATCTACCTCTTTCACTGCCGCTTGTTATAACATATAACCCCATTGATTTGGCGATGGGGATTGCCATAGCACCAAAGCCACCAGTTCCTCCAGGGATAAATAACTTTTTGTTAGGCTGAGCATTGAGTACGTCATTTAATGCTTGATAAGCAGTCAAAGCTGTGAGAGGAACAGCGGCTGCTTCAATAAAGGATAGATTTTTAGGCATTAAGGCTATAGCATCTTCATTGACGACCGCATATTCAGCAAAAGCTCCAATTTGATTAACTGGCAACCTCGTATAAATGTGGTCACCAACGTGGAAGTTCTCAACATCTTTTCCAACAGCCTCAATAACGCCAGATAGTTCATTTCCTAAAGTTAATGGTAAATCATAATCAGATATCATTCGAATACTTCCATTTAAAATAAGGATATCTAATGGATTAACACCTGCTGCTTTTACTTTAACGAGTACCTCCCGGCTATTAATTTCTGGTATTTTAACATCATTCAATTCCACTTGAACTTCTTTTGAATATTTCTGCATTTGAGCAGCTCTCATTTTTTCATCCTCTTCCTTTACAATGTTTTGGTGGCTTTTCATGAAATGCAATCTCTAGCGTTGAATGTAGGTGACTCAAAACAAAAACCAGTGCTTGAAGGGTATAGCCCAAGAATGCACTAAACGCCTGCAAATACACGTAATTCATGCGTCAAGCACTGATTTTCAGGTTGAGCCAAAAAACGGCACAAACTTTTATTATATTAATTACCAAGACAGCTGTTTCCCACAATTTCTTTTTCTGATGAAAGAATGGCGTACAATTTTTCAGTTGTACGCCATTCTTCATTCTATAAGCTATACTTACCCCTCTTGATCCCTTCATGGAAAGAGCTTTAAGTAAGACAAGACTCATCTACGAGAACGACCATTCTAAAAAACACAAAAGAATGATCCCTTCATGGAGAGAGCTTAAGCAAGGAAAGACTCATATACGAGAACGATCATTCTAAAAAACACAAAAGAATGATCCCTTCATGGAGAGAGCTTAAGCAAGGAAAGACTCATATACGAGAACGATCATTCTAAAAAATGCATAAGCAATGATATATTCTTAGGAGTAAGCTTTACTACAGCTCAGACTTACTCATATAGGAACTATAATTCTAAGAATAAAATAATTATTTATCTAAAAGTTTTATGGATAAATTGGCTATACGGTGTAGTTTTTCTTTGGGAATGGAGGTTCTTGTCATTACCCTTAACCCAACACAAACAGTATGCAGATGTTCCGCCAGTTCGCCGGCATCGTAATCTGAGGTAAATTCTCCCTCCTCCTGCCCCCACAGAATAATATCCTTGAATAGCTGCTCTGATAGTGTGAACGATTCAGTGGACTTTGAATCCACATCGGCATCGCGCATTGCCAATTCCACCGCCGAATTCACCATTAAACAGCCTGAAGGCGAGTTCTCTTCACCATTTATCATGAAACTAAAAATAAACTGAAGAGCCTCCGCTGCAGTCTTGGATCGTTTAACTTCTCCCGTAAGCTCAGCACTGACTTTATCGCGAAATCGATCCATTGCTTTCAAAAACAGCGTATGTTTGTCGCCAAATGTGTCATACAAACTTCTGCGATGGATTCCCATATACTCGACCAGATCGGTCAAGGATGTCTTCTCATAACCTTGTGCCCAAAAGAGCTTCATCGCCTTGTCTAATACTACGTTCTCTTCGAATTCTTTACTTCTTGCCATACTATTTTCCTCCTCCCATCGTCAATATAACATATTGAGAACGATCGGTAAAGAAAATAAATCCTTTCCACATAAATGCTTGTTATAAAAAGAATACCTAGTAAAATGATTAAAAAATCGTTTTGAGATCTCCCCAACGTTATCGAGGAAAAAATGACAAATACGACATAAATAGGCAGGACGATATGATACATTAAACGAAAAAACATAAGTTTCTCTCCAATTCACTTATCTAATGGTTATCCAACTCATTATACACAATTTTCCGTTCAAAAAACCTCACTCTTAGCGTACCTTTACAAATAAAAAAGACTGTCCTGTTGTGTTTAAGGACGGTCTAAGAAACAAAGTTATTCGCTATTAAATCCCAGGAGTAATATTAAATCCCCTTCCGAGATATATGACCAGTTTTTAAGAAGCAATATTTGGATGAATCTTTTAAAAAATGGTTTGATGGTCCCGAAGATCCCAACTATGTGTTTCTCGAAATTAAACCTGAAACGGTCCGCATTCTGAATCTAGATGGCGAACCACCACAAGAATTTACCCTATAGTTGGTCATAAAAAAACACTATGGGAAGATACTTGTCAGCTTAAAGGTGACTTGTACTTGTCATAGCGTTTTTTTAACTTACTTCCATTACTGCTTCAGCTGATTTAATTCTAGTATACATTCTTGGACAAGAGTAACTGCCTGGCTCATTGCCGCCCCACCGCCAAAGGCAGCAGTCACTCCGATTGCTTCAAGTATTTCTTGCTCCGAGCAACCTTGATCCTGTATTAATGTTTTTACATAATCTTCCTATAAACGTACTAATAGCAAAAGAGTGAGTCCTTATCTGACAGTAATGACACTTTATACGACAGTAACAACGGCCTATCCGACACTACACACTGCCCCATCCGATACTAATATCTCCTTATCCCATCACAAGGCCGCCATCGACAAACAATGTTTGTCCGGTCATAAATTGACTCCATTCGGAGGCCAGAAACATAACAGGTCCTGCAATATCTTCAGGAGCCGCAAGTCGTCGCAGAGGTGTTTGTGCTATAATCATTTCCTTAACTTCTTCTTTCGTATGTTTACTGGCATCTGTTGGGTAAACAAGTCCCGGCGCAACACAATTGACCCTGATTCCAAAAGAACCAAGCTCCACCGCCAAATTGCGGGTGTAGCCCGTCAGTGCGGTTTTCGCCGTATTATATTCGTGATAGGGAACAATTGGTCTTACCACTAGGTTGCTGGTCACATTGATGATGCTGCCCTGGCTTTGTTTTTTCATCACAGGAAGTACAGCCTGACACACATAATGGGTTGATCTTAATGCTCCATCAAGCTGGGCTTGATAGTCCTCCCATTTAACCTCCCAGGCCAGCTTCCGCTGATCCGGATCAAAGACATACGGTTTGAAAGCATTGTTTACGACAACGTCTATTTTTCCTGCTTCCAATACAACTTGGTCGATCATTTGATTAACAGCCGTTTCGGAAGTGACATCTGCCTGGATGGCCCAGGCATCCCCCCCTAGTTCGATACAAGCGGATGCCACTTGTTCAGCGGCCGTATGATTTTGCAGATAATTAACGATGACAAAGGCCCCTTCCTTTGCAAAGGCACGGGCAATGGCAGCACCGATGCCGCGGCTGGCTCCTGTAACAAGTACGGTCTTTCCTTCAAACTTTTTCATTTTCGGCCTCCATTACTTCTTTGGAATCAATTCCTCCGTCACGACCTCCTCCAATTTAAGTCGGTTTTGGATTAATCCCAATTTCTGATAGGTATCTGCCCCTTGCTGTAGGACATTGACATCCATAGTCCCTAAACCTTTTTCATTCGTTTCTTCAGAAACACTTGAAGCATTTCGCAATTTAATAATTTGTAAATTCTGTTGTTCATCTTTTCCATCAATTGCATACTTCATCGCTAGAGAGGCGGCTTCTTCTGGATTTTCAATCATCCACTCGGCACTATTGCGATAAGCCTCTAAAAACTTTTTCAGCTCGTCTTTCTTCTCTTGATATGTTTTTTCTGTAACCACAAATACGTCACTTGGAACATTTAAATAATCTTTTACATCCATGACATTGACGTCACCCAAACCTTTTTGTTTGCCAATCACCAAGCCCGTATCAGTTGCGGCTGTGGCATCCACCTGCCCCTGCATTAACGGAGCAAAATTCAACAGACCAGTTTCGACAATTTTGACATCTTTTTCAGATAGACCGACCTGATGTAAAAGAACGAGTAAATTTTGACGGGTTCCGCTTGTTAAGCTATATACCCCAATGGTTTTCCCTTTTAAATCTTCCGGTTTGGTAATGTTTTTTTCCTTCAGTGATACGATATTGAACACATTTTGCGGATAGATATTATAAATTACACGCAGCTTTTCACCTTTATCCAGTGCAAAGAACAGGGATCCCGGGTCTGTAAACGCAATATCTGCCTGGCCCGAGAGAATATTCTTGATCGCATCTCCGCCGCCGGCGCCAGGAATCACCTCCACTTTTAATCCTTTATCCTTATAAAAACCTTTTTTCTCATCCACTAATAAATTGGTTTGCTCGGTAATCGGCTTGCTCCAGTTGGCTACACGAATCGTTTTCAGCTGTTTTTCGCCAGATGCCTTGCTAGTTTTTTCTTGCTCCTTTGTCCCGCATGCTGCTGTAAATGCTAAAACACATGCCAATAAAATTGTTAAAATAACTTTTGTTTTCATTTTTCTGTCTCCTTTATATAGCGTCTTACCCATTTCTTTTCCAGTAAATATACAACCTGATAAAGCACCATTCCGATAATGGTTAATAAGATCAATACAGCAAACATCAATGGTGTATCCATCATTCCCTGGGAAGCAATAATCAACGCACCCAACCCGTCACTGCCGCCAACGAATTCTCCTACCACGGCTCCAACGATGGCTAATACCACGGCTACGCGAAAACCGGCAAGAATTCCTGGCAGTCCGGCCGGTATCTTTAAATGGACTAAGGTTTGCCAGCGGCTCGCCCCAAGCATTCGAAACAGTTCCTGCTTCTGCATATCTGTATACTGAATGGACGTGACGGTGTTTTCCAATAACGGAAAAAAACAAATCAATGCCGTAATCACAACCTTGGAGGTCATGCCAAAACCAAACCAAAGAATAAATAATGGCACCAGCGCCAGTTTGGGAACAGCTTGACTGGCAATCACATAGGGAGCCAGGAGCTTTCTAAAAAACTCCACTTCTCCCATG
Source organism: Bacillus sp. ISL-46 (assembly GCF_018613205.1). Taxonomy (NCBI): domain Bacteria; kingdom Bacillati; phylum Bacillota; class Bacilli; order Caryophanales; family Bacillaceae; genus Bacillus; species Bacillus sp. ISL-46. Next base: position 23,465 of record NZ_JAGGQR010000102.1, on the reverse strand, counting down.
AGAATCCCAGTAATAAAACCAAATAAGCCCCCAAAGAACAGGCCGAGCAGCACCTCTTCTAGCGTCCGAACGATATGCGGCCAAAAATAACCGCTTTTCATCCCCTCCACAAGAGTGGCGAAAATGACAGAAGGAGCCGGCAAGACAAGCTCTGACATGGAACCTGCTGCCATTTCCCATCCCAGAAGCAAAAGAACAAATAGACTGATAGAATAAATCGGCATTTTCTTCATGTGTATACCCCGCCCATTACTTGACGAACCTTAAAACAAAGCTCGTTAAAATACGGCTCATATCTCATGTTCATCGTCCGCGGCTTTGGAAGCTGGACCTCTGTGTTATAAATAATTTTTCCCTCCGCCATGACGGCGATCCGGTCGGAGAGATAAACTGCTTCCGAAATGTCATGCGTGATAAACAGAACGGTTGTTTGATGCAGTTGGCAAAGCTTTAAAAGGTCGTCTTGAAGCTCTTCTCTGGTAATCGCGTCCAGCGCCGCAAAGGGTTCATCCAAAAACAGCATCGACGGCTTTTGAATTAGCGCCCTGGCAATGGCTACACGGCTTTGTTGCCCTCCTGATAATTGCGTAGGGTATCTATCGAGATAGGCCTCTAGTCCAACAAGTCCCAATAATTCTATAGCATTCCGGCGATCCTCCGCTGTTACCCTTCGTTTCAGGGAAACAGGGAGCAGAACATTGTCGATCACCGTTTTCCATTCCAATAATGTCGGTGATTGAAAAACAAATCCGCATTGTTCGGATGGCTTTACCACTTCGGTTCCATTTAGTGAAATCATTCCCTCATCCGAACGAAGCAAGCCGGCTGCAAGCTTCAACAACGTCGTCTTCCCGCAACCGCTTTTCCCCAGCAAGCTATGAAACTCCCCTTGGTTAATGCTCCAGTTTACCTGGTTGATGACTGGTTCTTTTCCTTGGTACCTGTATGTCACATCTTGGATTGTCAAAAAACTCATCGTTTACCTCCTAATCAATCAACATAAGGAGCAAATTTTTCACAAAATTCTTCAGCGGATGCCTCAATATCCACCATTTGTATCAAGTCAAGCAAATTAAAACGGCCGTCGTGATGCCAGCCGGCTTCCGGAGAGGTCATGGCTCCCAATGCCGTCATCCTCGTTACTCCAATTTTCCCCAATAAGCCGCCCCATTGAAAAAGCTCTTTCGGGCTGGCGGCAATACCGGCTGTTTGGAGATAGGAGCGATAGGGTGCGATAACGGGAATTAAATCTTCTATTCTATCAAATGCGATTACTTTTACCACTCGGTTTAAACAGCTTGGGTGGAAGCTGGTCTCTTCTTCGTAAACAACTGTCCATTCATTCTCTCCATATCCTAGCACTTCTTTTTTGGGTTGCGAGAATATACTCATTTCTTCTTTTTGCCGCCACGAAGCGAGTGCAGCCGACTCTTCTATTGAAAGCTTTCGTCTCGGATACCTTTTTGCAAAGTTGTCCAGTTCATGGGCCAAAAAGCCTACAAACTCCTTTGGCGAAACCTTTCCTCCATTTTGAACATAAAAGGTCTGCGGGGAATAACAGCCCTGCTGGTCATAACGAACCACATCAATTGCGGCCTGATGGGCGGATTGTACCGCTTTCCGCGAATCCAGACTCGAGCAAGAAACCACTCCAAAGCTGATTTTGTGGCCAAAGGGCAGGAAACGGGTGGTAATTGGAATCCGGCTTTTTAATGCCTCCAACGACTCGTTTCCACCATATCCAACGGCCACATCGGTTAGTCCAAAAACAGACCTCTCCCTTTCTTCGTCTCCTCCTTTCCACCAAACGACGGCAAAGCAATCTGCCAATTTTGGTTCTACCTCGACCATCAAGTTGGCAAACCAACCGGCAAAAAGAGGTTCGGCACTTGAGACCTTTCCGATATTCCCTGCTTTGACTAGCAAACCGGAAATAAAGCTCCATAATGGAAGTGCCGGAACATTTCCCGCCCAAATATGGGTAATAAGATCGGGTCCAACTGCCTGGGAAAAGCCGCCTTTTACCCGGGGCTGAAATTCATCAAGCAATAACGGATTCCCTAAATCTTCGACAAGAAACCGCTGCAGCTCATGTTTCCGAAAGGTTTTTAAATAAGAGGTAAGTCCAAGACGAATGACCTCTTCATCATAGCCCGTTACGATGGGTAGAAGCGTTTCTGCTTTTTGGCGATAGACCGATCGCCTGTCTAGTAATCTCTCAATTACTTGGTCGATGATATTGACGATTTCAACAACCGTAAAGGACTTTAATGCTTCCGCACTTGCCTTTTTGACTTTTTCAATGACTTTTTTTAGCTGTTCCGTCGTAAGGTGCGGGATTTCTACCTCTAGGCTTCCCTTTCTTCCTTGAATAAGAAAAACCTTCTTGTCAAATTCCTCTTCGCCTATATCCGGGAGATAGCCTGCCACCTCTATCATTCCTCTGCCCCCTTGGCTGCCTTTAAAAAATCCTCAACAGCGATCGAGCAGCCCTTGGCTTCCGTTCCCTGCACACGTCCTAATAATAGAAAACCGTTGTCTACCTCTACCCCTAAATCTTCTGTTAAAATGGTCGTAACTGAGTTAAAGTTAGCCAGGTCACAGTGAACTAGAACACCTCGTTCACCCGTTGGGACCTCTTCACCCGTTAAAGGGTTGATCACTCTTGTGCGAATCCAGTGCGGGCCGGACTTAACCGATGGAAATAATTGATTCCCATTGTCATAAAATTGCGTGCTCAGCTCTGTCATCCCATACATATTGAGGCAATCTGACCGGTCTACACCTAAGTAAGTTGACAGCAGCTGATAAAATTCATCCAATTCCAATTCCTTTGATTGATTTTTGAACCCGCCAGTATCTAAGATTCTGCTTCCTTTTGGCAAGGAGAAGGTTCGCCCAAGGCGTTCGAGTTCCTCAAGCATGTGAACAAAGCTAAAACTTGCTCCTATGAGGGCATAGGGATCCCCTGTTTTCTCGGCATGCTCCAATTCTTTTAGCAAGCGTTCGAAGTCGATACCATTGTTGGTGATCAAATAGTGGCTATCCTCTGTGCCAAACTCCTTTACGGCCAGAGCCAAGTAATGAGCTAGTGACGAGTTGGGCATTTCTGTTTCGGTAGGAAAAAGGACGCACATTCGGATTTTTTCCGTGTCCTTCATCACTCTTTGTTTAAAATTAAGAATCATAGATTGGTCATAAATATGTAGGGTCGGATGATAATGCTTGCCCCGGATCCCTTTTGTGGTACCACTTGTCATAAAAACGGCCTTAGCGTCTTCAGGAGGGGTACAGCTTAATGTTACCTCTTTAAAGGCATTGATCGGGACGGCCGGAATATCCCGCCATGACTTCACCACTCTTGGTGTCTTTCCTTTTTGCATACAAAAAGTCCGATATGGAAGGTTGTATTGATATTGATAAGAAAATAATCTCAAGGCTTGTTCATTAAACGCTTCTTCTAAGGTAGAATCATGTTGCATCCATTTAAGAAGGTTTTGGATAATATCATGCTGCTGATTCATCTTCATTCAAATCCTTTCATAAATAAAAAGCACTTTGCGTGAGCAAAGTGCATAATAGTTCGTCGTCACTCTCCCTACGCTGGCATTACCCAACAGGTTCATTCGGTCTACGACAGAATAGCCGTACTCTCAGCCTGATTCCACAGGCTCCCGATTAGGTGTATTATTTTACATAGTTTACTCCTACTTCGTTAGAAATGCAATCCTCATCGGTTTTTGTCATGGAATGTCAATTTTTGTCATGAAAACTACTAAATGGCTAAAATGATCATAGGTGACCTTTACCCATTATCCATAAAATTACCACCTCTATAGTTACCGACAATATCTGCAGATCCTCTCTTAAAAAGGTCTGCAGAGTATTAGTATTGTGATTTTTTTATTTCAACGGTTAAACTTATCGTCAAAATATTTGGATTGGTGGATTTGTCAACCTTCAAAGCTTGCCTAGTTTACTCTTTTTCTTCTTATCCATTGTGTTGCCGCCCATTTATCTCCAATGATAACTGGTGCTCCGCCATGTAAAGTTAACTCGTTTAACGTATGATCATTATAAAAATATTCGAAGTACACTGCCATACCCTTTTGTGGAGAGACTGAAAAATTAAGTTTTGGAAAATAAGTTTCTCCACCATGCTCTACATCATTCAAGTACATGACGAGTGTGCTAATTCTGGGATTATTAACTGCTTTAGAAGGTGAAAAAAATCAAAATGAGCTTTAAACTCCTGACCAATTTTATAATTAAGGACTTGAAGACCTTCTCCATGTTCAACAGGAATATGGAACGCATGGCTCGTGATGTATTGTGGAGACGCACTCCGTTAGTTGAAGAAGTGACAATTACTATCAAGTATAACCTTATGATATTTATTGCATTTTATCTTTGGAAGAATGTGCAATATTATTAATTCCCATTCAAATGATAGATTAGTTGCACAACGCCAGAGGAGAACGTTCTTGTATTAACCATTTTTAAATTCAACCTCTGTTTTATATCAATAAACAACGGTTTTCCTTCTCCCAAAATAACTGGGTGAACAGATAATCTAAATTCATCAACAAGCCCTAAATTGATAAAAGATGTAATAAGACTTGCCCCGCCATATAGCCAGATGTCTTTACCAGGCTTATTCTTTAATTTATTTACTTCTTCAAGAATATTATCATTTATGAATATTGCTTTATTATCAGTCCCTTTTTGCGTTCTGGAAAACACATATTTTTCTTTACTATGAACTAATTCCCAAATTTCTTTTTCAGTATTAATATCTTCATTTTCTGGAGTAAATTGTCCCCAAAAATCATAGCTTTTTCTTCCATATAAAATTGTATCAATTTGATTTAAGAAATTAATAAACCCCATCTCAGAGCCCATAATGCACCAATCAACTTCCCCATTTTTCCCTTCAATAAAACCATCTAAAGTAACTGCTAAATCTAAAATTATTCTTCTTAGTCTTACGTTATTGAACATTATTCTTCCTCCCTTTAATCATAACGACATTAATACTGACAGTAGTTTTGGCATTCTTTTTTAATTGTACAATACTTATTATCCATTATAAAAATTGATGTCAATTGTTATGTCAATGTTCATTAAAAAGTCCTAAAAACCTTGATAAATAAAGAAAATGACGTATGCCAATTCATACGTCATTTCTTATGTCATTATTAAGAAAGCACCTCAAAACGGAACCCTCTAGTCTTGGATATAGACTTTTAACTTGTTTCACTAACCTGCTTCGTTAGCGGAATAACAAAAAGAGCCACCATAGAAGATCTTTATTAAACATAAGCACTCGTTAGTTGAAGAACTTAATCTCCATCGATCCGTTGCGGGCGAATCTACTCTCGATAAATTAGAAATTTCAGCATACATTTCTGTTGTCATGTTAAAATCGGCAGCCGCCAATGAATCTTCCAACTGGTGTTAATCAATTCTTTCAATTTTAACTTTAAAATCACCATGATTATTTGCAAGCTTTTCTGTTCCGGACTCTATCCTACCTAATTTAATAAGTCCCTTTGCAAAACCAAAATCCCTATAAAATATAGCCAAGTTTCCCCAAGGAGCATAATACGTAATATCTCCAATCGAAGCTGCGGTACCTTCTGGAGAACCGGTAGTTGACAATCTTTTTGGAAGGTCGCTAATCTTTTCCGTTCCCGCATAGTCTTCAAGTGTTAACGTCATAGGAAGAAGGGCTATAAAATCACTCGCAGTCTTACTGTCATTCAAACTAGCAGTATATTCGTCCTGCCCAACAGTTAATTTTATTTTCATTTCCTTTACACCCTCTTTCTGTTTTTTTAGATTCTTTTTTTCTGAGACAGGTGAACTTGTTCTCGATGTCTCATTTAAATCAACTTCCGTTTCGGTAGTTGTTGTATTTCTTTGCATATTGGTACATGAAATTAACAGCATAACTGCCAAAAAACTCAGAAACAAGGTGATTATCTTTTTCATAATCTTCACCACCTTTTGTAGTGTTTTACCACTTTAAGTCACCATTTTATCCTTTGTCTCGGTAAATACTTTACCTATATTCATTTCACTGATTTCGTTGGGCGAATCAAGATTTCACTTACCGCAACAGTTTCCGGTGTGCTAATGGCATAAGCCACTGCATCGGCAATGTCGCTTGACTTCAATCCCAAACCTTCTATTTTAGCATTACTCTTCACTCGTTCACGGTTTTCAGGTTCATTAATCGTTGTATAAAGTTCGGTATCTACTAATCCTGGGGAAATAATAGTTGAACGAATATTATTTTCTCCTTCTTCCTGACGAAGCCCCTCCATGATAGCCCGAACAGCAAATTTTGTGCCACAGTATACAGCAGAACCTGGATAAACGACATGTCCTGCAATAGAGTCAGTCGCAATAATTTGACCGGATTGCTGCTTTTTCATAATCGGTAAAACAGCAGCAATCCCATTTAACACACCCATGATATTGATGTCTAACATTTGGCGCCATTCATCAAAGCGCTTTTCTGAAAGTGGAGCAGTCGGCATGACTCCAGCGTTGTTATAAAGTACATCGACACGACCATATTTTTCGACCGCCAAATTGACAACGGCTTGTACTTCCTCTTTATTCGTTACATCTGCAACGGCGTATGAGATTTCAGCATTTGGTAATGATTCAATAAGAGCTTCCAAACGATCTTCGCGACGAGCCGCAATGACAAGTTTTGCTCCCTCTTGTGCAAGTTTCTTGGTAGTCGCTTCTCCAATCCCACTTGATGCACCCATAATAATGACAACTTTTCCTTCAATATTTGTCATGATAATTTCCTCCTTAAATATTTTTATTAATTATCGGATAACCCCATTAATCATATTGGATTGTCTAGAAGTTGAAATGCAGCAATCCCTTTTTTCAAACGCTGTAATCCATTTTCAAGCCGCGCTTTCGGGCATGCGTAGTTTAGTCTAATAAAGTTATTACCATTGCCACCAAAAATAGCACCCTCTGAAATGTACAACCCTGTTTCTTTCCTAATAAATTCACATAGATCTTTGGTATTATTCGTTACAGCACTACAATCAATCCACGCTAAATAAGTTGCTTCTGAATGAATCACTTTAAAATCCGGAATGTTACTTGTGATAAAGTGTTCAATCAATTGCTTGTTTCCCATCAGATAATCCAATAATGCTTCCAGCCAAGGTTCACCTTCTGTAAACGCTGCGATCGCCGCTTCAATGGCAAAAACATTAGGTTCAGCCACTTCATCGGTATTAATTCCACGATTCACGAGTTTTCTTATCTCTGGATTTGGCACGATAATACTAGATGTCTGAATCCCGGCAAGATTGAATGTTTTCGTCGGTGCTACACAGGTAATGCTATTTTGAGCAAACTCTTCTGAAACAGATGCAAATGGAATATAGCGATATCTCGGATGTGCTAAATCACAATGAATTTCATCAGAAAGGATAAGAACATTGTGTTTGATACAAAGGTTTCCTATTCTCTCAAGAGTTTCTTTATCCCATACTTTACCAATTGGGTTATGGGGATTACAGAAAATCATGAGGGTTGTGTCATGATCAGCTAATTTTTCTTCTAAGTCACCAAAATCAATGGAATATAGATTGTCTTTATAAATCAATTCACTTGTGAGAACTTTTCGTTGATTATTGACGATTGAGTTGTAAAAGATATTGTAGACAGGTGCCAACACCAACACTTTGTCGCCGACCTTCGTCATTTTGCGCACAATGGAAGAAATCGCTGGCACCACACCGGTACAGAACATTATCCATTCTTTTTCTATATTAAATTGATGTCTATTTTTCCACCACCGGGCAACTGCGTGATAATATGCATCTGGTACGCTTGTATAACCAAAAATGTGGTGGTTTAATCTCTTTTGCATTGCCTTAACAATAGCTGGGGATGTCTCAAAGTCCATATCTGCTACCCACATCGGGAGCTCCTCGTATCCAACATCCCACTTATAAGAGTTCGTGTTAAAGCGATTCGTCATTTCATCAAAATTAAAGGTCACAGGGTTCACCTGCTTTATCCAGTTCATACTGTGTATTAGCTGAGATAATTTCTTGGTCATCCAATATTAATTCGCCAATGTTCTTCGCTTTAATCTTTCCGTTAATCGGATTTTTCACACTGTCAATCACTGTTGTTGCTTCCACGTCTACTGTTGAATATTCAAATGCTAAATCCGTATTGATCATTTTCCCATTTTCGATCACCAAATGATCCATGTAGCACATGCCTTGGTTGCTTTCAATGGTACAGTTAATAAACGTGATATTTTTTGAATTCCAACCTAGATATTCACCGATAATGATAGAATCGTAAACAGTGACATTTTCACAATTCCAAAAAGCGTCTTTCGAAAGTAACTTCGCATTTCGGATTTCAATGTTTTTCGCCCCATCAAAGGCATAGTTTCCTACCAATCTGAAATTATCGATTTTGATATTTTCACTATTCATTGCAAAGTAATCGCCTTTTGCGGTCACATTTGTTAAGTAAACATCTTTACAGCTCCAAAAGGACTCTTGTGCATTTGGCATATCAACGTTGGTCAGGTGTATATCGCTTGAACGTCGAAATGTTTTTGGTGCTTCAATGATGCTGTCACTGATTGAAATATGATGAGTATACCAAATTCCGGATCGTGCCATTTCAAGAAAACTACTATTCTTTACACTGATATTTTTGCTATACCATAAAGGATACTTCCACTTAAAAATACTATTATCGATGGAAATATCACAACTTTCCTTTAGCGGTGACTCTCCATCTGCAAATACTGAATCCTTAATGATAAGATCTCGACTCTTAAAAAGAGCGCGTTCCCCGGTTAGCATTTGTTGATTAATTGATTCCATTGTTTCTCCTCCAATTTTAAAACAAGTTAAAAATTATGTGACTTTTAAGCGAATATCTATCAAATTTACTGTTCTAAAAACAAATAGAATTCTCAATCATGGTGAGAGAATTCTATTTTGTCCTTTGTGATAAAAGCAGTGGGGTAACCTGAATATTGTAATTAATAAAAATGGTTACAATCACAAAAAGCAAAATACCATAACCAAAGACCGAGCGATAGGATCCTACGTCGTTGTGACTGTCCGATACAGTTCCTTTTGGTTCTGCTTTTCTTTTTGCCATTTTCTTCTTGTCATTTGGAACAAAGAAAAGGAATCCCAGAAAAATTGGAAGCGCAAGAGCATAAATAAGAAACGATGTATACCAGTTGATTTTCAACAACTGCCCCACTATAAACGTCAAACAAATGCCACCCAATCCTTCAAAGGCACTTTCCAATCCAATTACAATTGCTTTTCTGCGGGGATCATCCTGAAATATATCACTAATCATTTGAATGACTAAGCGGTTGAATAAACCGATTCCTAAACCAAAGAAGCAGCGTGAAAGAAATAAAAACGAAAAGATATCATGTTTTAGTACCGGAAAAACCCCTGCTAGAAAAACAAGCGCTAAACCAATCAATATTGTTCTTTTCTTTCCAATCTATAGTTCCAAACGATTCGCAACTAAGATACCTAGAATGACAAACAGTGAAGGAATGGTTGTTAAAAGCCCTACATGGGTTGGATTTACTGTCGGAAATTCCTTTTCGATTGCAGGAATGTTTGCGGCAATCAATGGACCGGATGAGATCAACAAAGCAACTGACAGCAAAGAATATATCTTTAACCTGTCCATACGTATAATAACCATCTCCATTCCCCGCATTTTTTGATGCAAGTTCAATTTTCAGGTCTGACCTGAACATAAAACCCTTAAAAAAATCAATGTTAATTCATTAATCAACATCTGTTTATTATTATAAAGAGAAACTGAATGCATTCAATGATTAAATTAACGCAATTCGTTGATTACTCAACAAATCAACCAAAATTGTTGATTATCTATAAAAAGGTTGGTTAAGGCAGCATGTCTAATATGCATATCATCAACTCAATGGCTGCATTTTTAATAACTTCTTGGCTTAAGGTAACGGCTGTACCATTTTCAATACTGTTTCCGCCCTTTTGTTTGTATGACCGTCATAATTAACGCATCGAATCAAATGATTCGATGCGTTAGTTTTTTACAACTTGTTATACCATTCATCATCAACAGGTTCTAACCATTCCGGAGTTCCTGCAGTGATTGCGATGTGTTCAAACCAGCTATCTTTTGTAGCACCGTGCCAGTGTTTCACACCATCATGGATGACAATAACATCACCAGCTTTTAAGAATTGAGCAGGTTTTCCTTCTTCTTGGTACCAGCCTTCGCCACCAGTTACTAATAAAAGTTGATATCCATCATGATGAATATGCCAGTTATTTCTGCATCCTGGTTCAAAGGTCACATTCCCAACACCAACACTCACATTAGGATCAGATACTAATGATTGAAGATAACTTTGTCCCACAAAAAATTGTGCAAATGCTTCATTTTTTTCGCCCGCTGGGAAAATAACGCCATTTTTTACTTCTTCATGTTTTGCCATTTTTAATTCCTCCAATAAACTTTATTTTTTCATTATTAACCAACTTGAACAGTTGGACGAATAATCATTTCATTAATAGCTACATCTGATGGCTGCTCAATGGCGAATGCAATTGCACGAGCAATGCGGTCAGCATCAATTGCCACCTTGTAAATTCTTCTAATCCTGCTTTCGCCGTTGGGTCAGTTGTTGTTTCTAAACGTTCGCTGTAACTGCCAGGAGAAATATTCAAGAAGCACCCGTAATAATAACAACTTTATCTTGAATATTTGACATAAAAATATCATCCTTTCTTAATTTTCAGGAATAATTTCATTAACGTCACCCACTGTCTTCCATATATGGGCTTTCCAAGAACACTGAACGTGGTAAACTGCCTCTTTGATTTCCACCGGTGTCAGCCCAACATTCAGCGCAGCTAGAACATGAGCCTTTAATTGAGGTAATGTTTGATTGGTCGCAAGCACAACCAGAGTGATAAGCTCACGATGTTTGTCATCCAGATTACCTTGATAAAAAACTTCCCCAAAAATAAATCGGCTCAGGATGTCTTGAAAATCAGAGTCGGTAGCGTATGCGGCAGGTACTCCATTCCCAAATAGTTGTTTGTATTTTTCCTTGCTCTTTTCAACACGGTTCACTTAAAAAACCTCCTGCTTGAATTTATTTTGCTTCTAGTATTCCAAAAAGTAGATAAACATGATGTCTGTAAAAAATAAATATTGATTGATTAATCAACACCTGTTTATAATTATAAAAAGAAATAGGATGCTTTCAATGATTAAATTAAGGTGATTCGTTGATTATTCAACATATTAATCAAAAATGTTGATTATCTAAACAAATTTACTGAGCTATATTAAAACCAATGGATAATCTCCTTGAGTTTCTTATACCCATGAGTTTTTGCTTTTTTAACCTTTTCCTTTCAATTGTTTATAGTAAATTTAATGCGTTTCGTTGATTACTCAACAAATCAATAAAAATTGGTGATTATCTTTAGGAAAGATTGGTGATTTTATAATGTCTAAAGTGGATAGAAGAATAACCAAAAGTCAAGAAGCCATCAAAAAGGCTGTAATTGAACTGATGACTGAAAAACGTTTCGATGACGTTACCATTCAGGACATTTCTGACAAGGCAAATGTTAATCGAGGAACCATTTATCTGCATTACACGGATAAATTTGACTTGCTTGATAAGATCATTGAGAAACATATAGACAAACTTAGGGAAACAAGAGAATGGGCATGTGAAATGGAATGGGTAGAAGCAACTGAAACCTTTTTCGAATACTTTGAAAGTAATTATTTATTCTTTTCGACAATGTTAGCGAGTAAAGCGGCTCCTTCTTTTCGCAATAAGTTCCTAGAGTTTCTTATAGAAGCTTTCAAGGTTGAAGTGGACATAACGAAAAATCAGGGTCTAAAAGAAGATGTTATTGTTAAATTCGCCGCAAATGCTTACGTAGGGGTTTTGGAATCATGGTTAAAAGAAGGAATGCCTTATCCACCTAAGGTCATGGCAAAAGAATTGGGGATATTGTTAGAGAGGATTGTATAGGGTTTTAGAAAAAAGAAGAAAATTTCTTAGAAGAAACTTGAAATAGGAATTTTCTTCTTTTTTCTATTTAATTTGAATTCACATATAGCCAGCGAAATGCCCTAATTCCGCCGTGGCGCATTGATGCTGAAATGTTAGTTTATATGGAACCGTATAGACTAAAGATTCGGGCGGTGCATGCCCTGCCGTAGGACACAGGTTTTTATCTCGGTCGATTCATATTATCTTAATACATAGGCTTTTCCCACGCGCCTCTGACCACAACATCGGTTTCTTTTGCCGATGCTTCAAGATCACGGATTTCCTGTGCTGTCAGACTAATCAAAATGGCTCCATGGAATATCTCACCTTTAGCTGGTCAAATTTCTCGAATGTTGACTGAGAGATTACTCGATGAAACAGACGCAGAAATTGTACTTTATGCAAGACGCGCAAATTCTAGTTTAGTGCTTCATTCATTACCTGTTTATTTTAATTTCCCGCCAAATACCGGGAAGAAGCTATGTTCACCATAATTCTGGATGTGCTCTACATTCTTCAAAGTTTCCATATCTGCATCGGTAATAGCAAAATCAAGATCTGCATTGTTTCTCATGTGATCCGGATTTGCCGTCTTAGGAATTACTACAAGACCAAGCTGGATGTCATAACGTAGGCAAAGCTGAGCAACAGATACTCCATACTTATCAGCTATTACCTTAACCTCTGCATTATCCAGAACTGCACCGTGTGCAATTGGTGAATATGCCTCTACCAGGATGTCATTCTTCTGGCAGAATTCAATTAGTTCAAAAGGAGTATTGCTCACATGTGCCAATACCTGATTTACTCTGCACATCTACCTACACCATTAACTGCATCGGGATTTAATGCTTCCTTACAAGATGCTGCTAATTTCAGCCAGCTCATTCAGTGTCTGTTCCGGGTAATTTTTCTAATCTTGAAGAAACTTATTTTCATGGTAGTTTAAGTACATTCCTTCACAATACTGCTATGTAATCATAAAAAAAATGAAACCATTTCGATTCCATCCTGATATTTTTTTAATTCCATTGTACAAATGACGGGATCCGGAGGAACCCAGCTTTAGTTAGGTTCCTATACTTTACACGGCACTTAATGGGTTCTATAAATATGAATTTATCATCCTCTGAAAACGACTTTCTTCATTCGCTAGAGGTTTTTACGTTCAGCAGGAGGCATAAATTCAATAAGTCCTGCCGCAAAAGGTTGCGTACCGATACGGAGCTAACCTTTGTATCGCTTAGTTCGTTACCTGAATGCTCAGCGATATAATAAATCTACTTTTTTAACCACTCCAAAAATCATTTTCCTAGAATCCATCTAGGAGCCCACCAGTTCGCAGGACCGAGCAGTTTCATTAATGCGGGAACCACGATAATTCTAATCAGGGTAGCATCAATAAAAATAGCACAAAATAAACCAACACCGAGTCCTTTTGTAATCTCAATATTGGTAAAAATGAATGAACCAACAACTACTAGTAAAATTAATGCAGCACTACTGATAAGACGACCCGTTTTCTGGAGTCCTGCGGCTGTGCTTTTTTCATTATCACCTGACCTATCGTATTCTTCCTTAATCCTTGATATTAAAAAGACTTCATAATCCATTGAAATACCAAACACAATACAAAAGATTGTTACAGGCATAATGATACTAACATAGCCAGTAGATGTAATATTTAGTAAATTAGTGAGCCATCCATACTGAAAAATAATTACCACTATTCCTAGACTTGCTCCAAGGCTTAAGACATTCATCATAACCGCTTTAAGCGGAATTAGAACCGACTTAAAAACAAACAACAATCTCAAGTAAGTCACAGATATAATAAATAACATCATCAACGGTAAACCGAAATTTATTCGATCCATCATATCCACAAGCAAAGCGGTTTGCCCAGTAACATACGTTTCCAATTCATTTGTTGATACATTTCTTATCTGGTGAACAAGATTGGAAGCTTCGGTCGAATCTGGCCTTGACCGTGGTACAACTGTAAGCAAAGCAAAATTCCCTTTCAATAAACTTTCATTTAACATTCGGTCATATGTACCCTTTAACTTAAGTAGTTGAAAGGTTTCTTCTGGTGTACGGTTTCCAAGAACATCGATAAAACTTTGAACCGAAAGCACACCAGGTAATTGGTGAATCTTATCCTCATATTTCTTTATGCTCCTAGTGGATGATACTTCAGTGACATTTTCCTTTGCCTTCTGTTGTTTGTGTAGCCATGGCCACAGCTTCCTTTACTGATTCCTGTCTCTTTAATTCCTCTCGAAAACGGCTGACAAGAAACAGTGCATAATCAACTCCGATCGCAAGACCCAGCATCATAACTATATTTGGAAGAAAATTTGAGAACGAGTAATAATCAGTAAGATAATAAATTTTTCCAAGTGCCAGTGATACACTCATTATCCCAACTAATAGAGGCAGAATGGCTGCCCACACTGTCCCAAAAATAAATAATAGGACAAGTAAGGCAATTGGAAGGCCAATCTTTTCTGAATGTGCCATGTCTTGTTTTGTTGCCTGCTGTACTTCATGAGTTGTCGCAATTTCCCCATCAACATATGTATCCATTCCCTGGGGCTTCCCTATTAGCCTTTTCATCTCTGGAAAATGGTTAAGAGCCTCTTGATTCTTTAGTTTTAGTTCAACAACAACAGACTGAATTCCCTTATCCTCTATTAAACGAGTTGTTGAATTGATGTGAATTTTTTCAACATAGTTTCGTTTTTTTAATTTATCTAATGAATGCAGTATGTCCTTCTTCGCTTGTTCACTTGTTAAGTCAGTATCATGACTTGTATAAACAATAGTGACTGTAGACGGTGACGTCCCAAGTTCCTTTTTCATTAATGAAAATCCGAGGTCCGATTCGCTTCCCTTCGAATTGAATCCACTTTCCTTAAGCCTATCAGGTAGTTTTTGGACAAAATATGCAGAAACTATAAATAACAATATCCAAAAAATTGTTACTGCCCAGCGCAATCTGTACATCCTTATTCCCCAATGCCAGAATAGACCTTTTTCTTGAATCTCTCTCATTTATAACATCCTCCATTTTGTTCCAGTGATAATAGGATTTCACATTACACACGTTTTTATGAAAGTGAACGATTGGGAAGAATAGCGATGAAATTTTCCCTATCCTCTACGTCAGGAACTATTAAATGGTTTTAGAGTTTATCCTATAGGAGGGCATACACTTTCTTGTAAGACACCATGTGCCCTATGAAAGTCTTTACATTTATTTTAGGTTCCAATAATTATGCTAACGATTTTTTAGGAGAAATTTTATAAAAATAAAAAATAAAATATTGCTTAAGGACATATTTTCCACATTTATTTGGCCTATTAGTGAGTTTAAAACAAAATTCCTTGTCTAATCATATTCACTAAAAAAAGCGAGCTCGTCCACTACGGTATGTATAACTTTCCATTCATCTGCCTCAGTTCTGTGTAATCTTGGTGTTACTTCCAATAGAATTAGGTATGTTTATACTTCTAAGTATCCCTTATCAGGGTAAATTATAATTGCACCAAATTAAAGGAGGGTACCAATGGTCCGTATTAAGGTTTTGTTAGTGCTCATGCTCATGCTGCCATTCCTATTGAATGTTCCTTCAGCGAATGCTGCTCCACCAGAAAATGAATTGAACCAATATTTAGCGGAAATAGGATGGACTAAACAAGACTTATTTGACTATCTTTCCTACTATGAAATTCCATTAGATGATTTTAACACAGTGGAAGAACTTAAAGATGTCATGGGTACCCCAATTAACTCGAAAAATTTTCAGGAGTTATTAACTAAATATGGTCTTACCGAGAAAGAATTTAATGATTTAATGGACCATTTTGGTGATAACTTGAATGACTATAAATTTATAGAGGATTTGGATGCATCAGTTGAATTCTATGTAAACAACGATGAGTATATGGCGGAAACCGAAAAAGCATTAGGGGAATTTGGCATTACTGAAGAAGAAGCAGAAAGATTTTTTAACTACTTAGCTGAAGTAGAAGAAAAAAATAAAGATCAACTCGACCAAATAGCAACAAACGATACCCTTTGGGAAAAATTCACCAATGTAGAAGATCCTAGTCAATTAAGCGATGAAGAACTTAATGAAATGGTTCAAATTTTAGAACAAACAATTGCGTTGTATGAAATTAAAATGAACTTTAAGGTTAACGGCCAACCAGTAACCTTAAATGATTTATTAAAAATGCAAGAACCTCCAAAAGGTAGTTTATCTGGCAGTGTTTACAGTCCTTCAGGGGAACTTCTGATTGACTTTAATATACCTCAAGAGTTTTTTGAATCACTGGAAGTTGTAGACAACGGGGAGGATTTACTTCATTTAGGTGAAATATCAGATGATTATGTTGATCATATGCATGAGGAGAAATATGAACAAGGACGAAAAAATTTAAAATAAAACATTAGCCCTTCTCCATTGGGGAAGGGCCTTTGTAAAAGGCACCGATATGATTGGAACAGGATTTAGAAATGAACGTGATTCTTCAAACTGTATTTCCATTTCCTCAATAATATCTTTCAATTTGACTTGTATACTCATTATTAGATCACCTTTTGATATTTTTACTAATCCACCCGTTAGTGTAAGTACATTCCTTCACAATCTTCCAACCGAAAAATATCAAGAGCTGTCCAAGAATAGGACAGCCCCTCGTTTTAAATATTTATTTTCGTGGACGATGCATACTCTAACTCAAATTAATAAAGCGAAGAACTTATGAATAGTGGGGTTTTTGTCTCCTGAATAGACACAGAAGGTGTCTATTTTTATATTAAATGGTTTTATATGTTTTGTGAGAATATTGTCCATAATATATTATATGGGTTTCTTTTAACGACGACAGTATATTGTTATTTTATTGCCTTTTTATCACCACATTTAAGTGTTTATTACCACTTTATTGCTACTTTTAATACGACATCAATTATTTATTACCTAAAAATCAAAAAATCCCCTGTCAAAAAACACCAGCGACTCAACCGTACTGATGTTTTTTGACATTTTATTTAAGTAATTTTCCTAAATAATACGGCATTTGGCGTCGCCACCAAATCCAATCATGCGAAACATCTTCGCCCCACTCATCAAACCATGCTGGAATTTGTTTTTCTTCAAAGGCTTCTTTTAATGTATAGTATGAAGGCAGCCCATCCTGTTCCCAATCACCCAGCCCGGTACAAATAATGATATCTGCTGAACGATATCGATCAATTAACCAGCCGTCCTTTTGATTCCATATGTAATCACTCGGTGAATTTTCGTATACAAGCGGATCATTTCCGTAATCCCCAAAAAAGAAACGCACATCGTAAACACCGCTTAGTGCAACGGTTGTTTGGAAGACATCCGGATGTCTCAAGAAAAAGTTCAACGCATGATATGCCCCCATACTACACCCCGTTGTCATCATTGGATCAAACCAACCTATTTTATGTTTAATAAATGGAATAGCTTCTGAAATCACATAACGGTCATATGCCTCATGAGCTAATGCACGGTCATGCGCCGGTTTTGAGTCGTGCAGCCAACTTTCGCTATCTATACTAGCCAATGTAAAAAATTGAACTTTTCCGGATTCAATAAAGTCATGACACACATCAATCATTCCAAAATCATAGTATTCAGAATGCGTCCCTCCAGATGAAGGAAAAACTACGATTGGCATGCCACTGTGTCCATATCTGTTTAACAGCATTTCACGTCCTAATTCGCCACTCCAATGGTTTAACTGTTCTATATGCATAGAAAAATCTCCTTTCCCAAATTTTTTCGTTCATGTACAAAACGGATAATGTCATCCACTTCTTCATGCGAATCTGCATTAATCGCATAAAATTGATTTCCTTGGAGTTCCGCAAACGCATCTGGCATGCGCTGTTCAAACTTCACACGGTCGCCAAATCGTTCATAAATAGCATTCGTATCATGTTTATACTCATACGCATCACGCTGTGTTACACCGACACAAAACTTGTTTTTGGAATCGGACTTCTTAAATTCTCCTCCTGTCACAAGAGAAGCATACTGAGCAAATAAATCAATGGAGTACGCGAAATTGTACATATCAATCGTGTAGCCGCCAGCCAAGCGGTTATTGTATTCAAGTGCAACATAATCCCCATTTTCTAATTTAAAAAACTCAATATGGAAAAAGCGTTCTTTCATGCCAAAAGCTTTCACAATCGCCTTTCCATAAGTTTCGAGCTTTGGATCAATTTCTTTTTGAATCACATAAGCTAAATCCAACTGACCATTAACGAGTTCCAGAGTTGGCACATTATATGTAAAGCTTGTTTGGAAAACAATGTTCCCTTTCTGATCCACTAAACCATCAAATGTACAAAGCACGCCTCCTTCGACATATGGTTCTAAGAAGTACACTTGTGCTTCTCCCCATTCTTCTTCAAAATGAAGTACAGCCTCTTCTGAACTTAATTTAAAGGTTGCAGCTGATCCAACTCCATTATCCGGTTTAGCGATAACTGGCAGTCCTAATTCATCAATGGCTTTAGATAACTCCTTTTTAGTTTTAACGATTCTTCCTTCTACAACAGGCACATCTGCTTTTTTAAACAGCTTCTTCATTTCAGATTTATACTTAACTTTTTTCAAGTCATTCGTTTTATTGCCGTACACGTTAAATTGCTCACGCAACTGCGCATCAAGTTCTAACCAGTATTCGTTATTGGATTCAATGCGGTCAATTGGACCATGTTTATAAAATAAAAATGCAACAGCACGTTTCACTTCATCTACATCTTCTAAATTATTCACACGATAATATTCTGTTAAAGAGTTTTGTAATTCGGAACCTAATTGGTCATATGGCTCTTCGCCAATTCCTAAAACATTGACACCTGCGTCTTTTAAACGATGAGCAAATGACTGAAAATTACCTGGATAATATGGTGATATCAAAATATAATTCATAAAAAAAGCTCCTTTTTCAGAATCAAAAAATTCATTATTTTTACGACTAAGGTACAATTATTTCAATTTATAATCAATCTAAACTTCCAAAAATATTCAAAAAAAGTGATAGATTCCTCCCATGATCAAATTCAGTCAAATATAATTATTCAGTTCATTCAAGACCACTTCTCACTTAAGAAACGTAAACATTCTGGCAAGTGTTTTGCCCAAGATTTTTCATTATGTTCTTCATCCGCAAAAATATTTAAACGAATGCTATCAATTGGAACAGAGCCTTTTATCAGTTGTTTATAATACTTAAGCGAGCAATCGATATATGCCTGCTTCATATTACCATACATCAATTGTCGATCGGCATCATCGCCTTCCTGAGTCCCAACTTGAATGTACACGCGTTGTTCAGGATCCAACTCTTTTCTAGCAATATAACTGTCAAAGGCTTCACTTGTAATCCAATTGGCTAAAGAAAAAATGCCTAAACCACCAATTTGATCTTTATATTCAATACCCATAAAAGCCGAAATATTTCCTCCAAGTGAACTGCCAATCATCGCTGTATGATATTTATCCGATTTAGTTCGGTAATGCTTATCGATAAACGGTTTCACGACTGTCATGACAAACTCAGCAAACTCCGCGCCTCTTCCGCCTAGTTCAATATCTTCAGGAAGTGGGCTTTCAGTAATTTTCCAAGGCGTATATTCATTAATTCGATCTTGTTCAGCGTTATCTATCCCAACAACAATCATCTTCGGAAAATCGGGGTTTTGTTTAATTGCCGGAATAACTTTCCATGAATACCCGCTATAAGCTTCACTACTGTAGAAAACATTTTGTCCATCATGCATATAGACAACTGGATAATTTTTAGCCTCATCTTTATCATAATTTTTCGGCAATAAAACACGCACGCGACGTTTTTCATTTTTATAAGACATATGTAATTGATGTGTTTCTAGTTTTAAATAAAAATAGGATTGATTCATTTTACCTTCCTCACCTCCTTTGATATTACTTACTAAAGGTACTTATCCAGAGTAACAAAGTAATCAATTGAGTGAAGTTCCTTATTCAATTCGTGAAGATAATGTGTTACAGCTTCTACTAATACAGTTGTGGAAATGTATTTGTCTGTTTCAAACTCTTGCCAAATTGAATAAATTCTCCAATTAACTTCACCCTCATATAGAAAGTTGATTATAGCCTCGTCATGGTCAATGGTATCAAAGTCCATATTCTCTCTAACACCACGAATCTTTTGTAACCATTTGCCCAGTTTCCATCCTAGTTCTGCTAGGTTGGTAAATGGTTCTTCGAAAAATAATTTTTCATCTATATAAATATTTAAATTACCTGTTATATAACCATTCATATAAGATCCATAATATTCTGGTCCAGTTGGTACATCTGTGTCTAAAACAAACGAAAATCTTATATCCATAGAATCACTCCTCAGAGAAATATTCTACATTAAAATCACGATTCCTTCTTCCACTAACCTGCCCGTTAGTGGAACAAGAAAAAAGAGCTGCCACCGCAACCCTTTGTTAAACATAAGCACCCGTTACTTTAAGTACAATCCTTCACAATCTCACTTCCAAATAAGAAAAGAGCTTCCATTCTAGTCCTTATCTATACTTCATTTTTAATTGGTGATTTTCGTCATAATGAGAAGAAGGATGATACGGAATAGAAGGAATTTCCGATAGATTATGGAGGCGCTTTTTATATTCCTCAAAATATCGCTTCCTAGTATCCTCATCACGTGCTGGTGTCCAAGCTATAAATGGCTCAACAGGTTCTAGTCCAGCGAAATAAAGCATTCCGTGATTTATATGATAAAGTATCTTTTCATGAATATCTCCATCCATTCCATACGGAGTATATGCGTGATGAGGAGAGCCTGTTGTGGTTGACAACATAGCTTTTCTGCCTCTAAGTCCACCAGTATCATATCTTCCAATATCCTTCCCATAAACAAAACCAGATGCAAATACTCTATCGAACCAACCTTTTAAAATTGCAGGAACAGAATACCACCAAAGAGGAAATTGGAAAATAACAAAATCTGCCCATAGAAGTTTTTCTTGCTCTTCTTGAATATCAGAGGAAAAACTATCCGTTTTCGATGCAATTCCTTGCTCTATCTGGTACTTAAAAAATTCCCTGTTATGCAATCTATCGAAATCATCAGGGTCTGCTACTGCTTTAAAATTCATAGCGTACAAATCCGATACTTTGACTTGATGACCTAAAGAAGTTAATTCTGAAACAGCGAGGTCCTTCAAAGCACCATTAAATGACTTTGGCTCTGGGTGTGAATAGATAATCAATACATTCATAATTTCATCTCCTTAAGTATAAATTGATTTTTAGGTGTAGAGTTTGCAATAAAAACACCAGCTAAAATAATCAATGCACCTAAATATCCTTGCAGACCCATATTTTCATGCAGAAAAATAAAGGCAAATATGGCTGAAAAAATTGGTTCAAGCGAAAAGAGAAAACCAGTGTTTTCAGGTGTTGTATACCTTTGAGCGATCGGCTGCATGACAAAACCATAAGCGGAGCAGATTAGTGCTAGACCAAGTATTGATAGCCAATCAATCATATCGTGAGGTATAACAGGAGTTTCAAATATTAAATTTCCGAATGTTCCATAAAGGCAAGCAAATCCGAGTTGAAAAATTCCGAGTTGTAGGGCATCAACCTCTTTAACAAAGAAGTTTGTTACTATGATATGTACCGCATAAAGGAAGGCGGCAACCAAACAATAAAACGAACCTAATGCAAAAGTAAAATCATCTTTAATAGTCAGGAGAAGTAAGCCAATTGAAACAATTATAACTCCATAGATTATTTCTTTATGAGGCAATTTTCTTGTGATTAATGTCTGCAAAATTGGCACTAGAATAACTGTTGTACTCACCAAAAATCCTGCTGAAGAAGCAGTGGTAGTTTTCATTCCATAAATAAGAGCGATGAAAATGCCGCATAACAGAGCTCCAATAATCGCACTGAATTTCAATGTTTTAGTGTCTACACGAACTATTTTTTTGTAGAATATCGCCATCATAACGATAAATGCAATTCCAAATCGCAATGCTACTATTGTAAATGGAGAGATTGAATCCGCACAAAGTTTCATAAAAATATAAGATGTCCCCCACCCCATAGAGACAGTAGCTAAAATCAAGTTAGCTTGTTTTTTTGTCATAAAAGTAAACACCAATCTTTCATGAGTTTCTTTTAAGATTGGCTATATCGTATCATCTGCTTTTACATTAGTAAAACCAATATTTATAATAGAAGTATTAGAATTTCTAATACAAAGGGGTTCATGAGCTTGAATCATTATTATGCGTTTATAAAAGCGATAGAAACAGGTAGTTTTACCAAAGCGGCTGAAGAACTAGGTTATACTCAATCCGCTATTAGTCAAATGATTCATTCATTGGAGGAAGAACTTTCAACTACTCTAATTATACGCTCACGAACGGGTATTACCCTCACACCAGACGGAGAGGAGTTTTTGCCATACATAAAAAAAATCTGTAATTCACACAGGGAACTTCGAGAAAAGCTCAAAGAGATGGAAGGTATCCATAGTGGTCTTATTAGGATTGGCACCTTTACCAGTGTTTCATGTCATTGGCTTCCAGAATTGTTTAGAGATTTTAAGGAACAGTACCCATCTGTTCATTTTGAATTACATCAAGGTGATTATACGGAAATAGCTAATTGGATAAAAGAAGGAAGTGTAGACTTTGGTTTTGTTAATCCAAAAGCTGTATCGAATCTAACCACGAGTTCCTTGCAAGAAGATGAAATGCTTGCTGTATTACCAACAAATCATCCTTTAGCAACCCACAACAAAGTCTCTCTCAAAGAACTATCAAAAGAACCTTATATACTTTTAGATGAGGGCGAAATAAGTGAACCATTAACTATTTTTAGACAGAATAACTTTGAACCTAATATTCAATACCGAGTACATGATGATTATGCTATTATGTCCATGATTGAACAAGGGCTTGGCATTTCAATTTTGCCGAAACTTGTGTTAAGTCGA
The DNA here is from genome assembly GCF_018613205.1 of Bacillus sp. ISL-46. Lineage (NCBI taxonomy): Bacteria > Bacillati > Bacillota > Bacilli > Caryophanales > Bacillaceae > Bacillus > Bacillus sp. ISL-46. The sequence continues at coordinate 286 of NZ_JAGGQR010000102.1, read as the reverse complement.
TGCCCTTATAATATTGTAACAAAATCAATCTCTCCCTCTGTTGTTCGTACAATTAGTCTGGCATATAAAGACAAAAGGGTATTGCCTATAGCAAGTAGGTATTTTATTGACTTTATCATTGAAAAATTTAGAAATCCTTTGTGAGGTACAATTATACTTGATACACACATAATAACAGTATAACTTTAAATAACTGCTTAAAAGACATTCCTTTAGAGAATGTCTTTTTTGCTATTGACTCATTTTATCCAACTAATTCTTATTGAACTCCCTCAGTTTGATATGA
>NZ_JAGGQR010000101.1:0-10618 GCF_018613205.1 Bacillus sp. ISL-46 | reverse complement strand
ATTCAACTCAAGCATCATGATTTACACCACCCCTTCGGGTAGGCTTTCGACAGCTTAACCTGTTACGGTAAATTCTTACGCCTTTTCACCGGGCTTATAACACTATCATTCTTACTAAATCCAGTGCTATTCGACTTAGAGAGAACCCTTCAGGGCGTTACCCCCTCATTTGATTCTTCGATATAATCCTTCATTTCCGACAGGAACTGTCTAGCCTTACCTGAGTATTGTGACCAATCTCAATTTAAGCCAGAAACATTTCGCACAACTAACCTGCCCCGTTAGTTTAAGAAGGTTTCGAAATAAAAAAAAGGAGAATTACTTCTCCTCACATTATTGCTTTGTACATACCACTGTTTTCTTATTCTTTTTTCCTCTCGATGTTTTGTGATACATTCCGCATTCATTACAAATTGCATACTTAGCACCGTCAATTTTGATCTTAATTCCCATTTTTGTAGCCTCCTATGATGTAATTTTATATAAACCCTCATTTTAGACAGCGTTACCTACTTGCTTTAATACGTCCAAAATAAGAGGGGATACCTGAATTAAGACGTAACCTAAACCAGCGTTTTGAATCATCTGCCATCCTTTATCTGCTCTATCGAACATGAACTGGAACATGAGCCTACAATGATTACTGAAGCAATAGGTAATGAAAGGGCTACTAATATATCGACAACAGGATCAAGGACGTGGGCTAAAGTACTGAGTGTAGCCTCTGACATCCATTCCTTTGCACCAACAGTTACAGCTATAGGAGCAGTCACAGTAACCGCATTGGTTGACGTTGTAGCCGCTAATGCTGTCAATGCAAATCCTAATGTTCCAACAGAACCACAAGTTACTAAAGGAAGAATTGCTGCTATTGCTATTTTGGTAGTTTTACTGATAAATTTTTGTTTTTTCTCCATTTGCTTTACCTTATATTCACCATTCATAAATTCACCAAATTTGATTGTCTTTGCTTAGTATTGCGGATTGTACCTAGTCGATGGATTTTATTTAATTGATCTCTGTCAAGATAATCTAGTTTTCTCAAGCTTAAAAGTATTTGTTCCTGTCTTTTGCTTAGGGGTTTCATGAACCCGACCTCCCTTGTCAATTATGAAAGGTTGTATTAGGCTACTTATGTCCTTATTATCAATTAAAGGAGTTTGAATGATTGATTGACTTACATTCTTGTATATAGCCCTTCCTTGAACCTCTGGTAAATTCTCAGCCCCACCTTTATCTAACACTGCCATTGAAGCTGTTGCACTATCTAATACGAAACATAAACGAGCAGGAACATTTCTTTTTATTTGCATACTAATTGCTTGTGCAGAAGGATATTGGGTTGCATAGATGACATAGTAACCTGCCCCTCTTCCTTTTCGTACAATATCTGTTAATATCTCCATACAATCTTTATCGTCTGCTAAGTCCGCAGCTTCATCTATAACTATAAAGTGTCGTTTGCTTATTCCTGCTTCTGACACATCTTCAAAACCATCATTCACAATTTTTTTATAATCCTCTTTCATTTTCTCTTGTACATCTTCAAGAATTGACAATGCTTCGTCATTATTCACTCCAAAATTAACTACCTGACTAGCATTCTTGAACCTTCCGAAAGCTGATCCACCCTTTAAATCAATTAGTGAAAAGGAAACATCATTTGGCTTAGAAAGGATTAGAGAAGTGATAATACATTTCATAATGACCGATTTACCAAATTCAGTTGCACCAGCTACAATCAGATGTTTTCTTTTGTCAAAGTCGTGATAAATGGCTTCAGTACGATTAAATCCAATTAATACTGACCAAGTATTTTCTTTAATAAAATCCTTTGTCCAGGGAATTTTTTTTGATAAAGGTTCGTTGTACACTCTAACCTTTAATAATCCGTCAAATAAGATCTCTATTTCTTTGTTATCAGTGAGTTTTTTCGTGTAGAGTCCTTTTATATTACTAATGATATTTCGGTCTAATTTCAATGATTTGAGGTCTTTAAATTGAATCTTAACTTTACGTGCATTAATACCTGCTTCAATAGTTTTTTGTTTAGACAAGTAATCTTCAAAACTTCTACCTAATGGGATTCGGTAACGGTATTCTGTTCCCCATTCATAATTTTTCTTTTTAAGTTGTTGAGCAGTTAAAGTTTGATTGCCATCCTTCACATTCAGTCCGCTCAGAGAAAAAATCTTGTTAATTTTTTTTGAATCGTTCCCTGCTCCACTTTTTGATTGATAAGCCTTCAAAGAAATTGCTGTCATTAAAATTGTTGAAGCTACTTCAAAGATCATACTTAATTCCTCCTTCTTTCAACGCCACCTCATTGTACTTACGTAAGTAAGTAGTTGCATCCATCTGGAAGTTAAAAATAGGGTATAAACTATTGATATTATTGAATCTGGAATATTCCTTGGAAGTATTCTAAGGTGGAAATTGATCTGGTTTAATAAAAGGTATGGGAGATGGATTGTCCAATATTCCTATCTATCACAAAATTACTTGTATTTTTATGTAAGTATTTTTATTAAAGGGATTTGAGTGAAAATTATCGAATTATACCTTGAGGTGTTTTTAATGCTTGTAAGCAAAATTGGGGATATTATTAAAAAATCAAAATATAAACGGGAATTTATTATGAAGGAACTAAGAGTATCCGCTAACACTTTGTCTAATTGGAGTACTGGAAAGAGTATTCCATCACTTGAAAAGGCTTTTCAATTAGCGGAATTATTAGAGGTTAAAGTGGATGATCTATATGAGCGAAAAAAAGCCCCCTACTCAACCGAGTAAGGGGCTTCGTTGTTGTGGCGTGAAAACGGGTATTAAATCTAATGTTTCCGGATAATCAAAATTATTATTTTTCCACAATAATATTTTCATCAGACTTATTTAGTTTTTTTGATTGTATATATTCCACTATATGGAAGGAACCTAATGAAGATACCAAATTGCCCGTAGCAGGTTTGAATCAAGTGAAGAAGGACTGATTTTTGGATGGAAATAGAAAAAATAAGTAATGGTCAATTATTTACGTTCATCTTTTTGTTTGAAATGGGTACCGCAATTGTAGTTCCAGTCGGATTGGTATCACAAAAGACAGTATGGCTATCGATAATTCTTGCTTCTTTAGGGGGAATGCTTCTTTATCTTCTTTATCATTATCTTTCTTTGGAGTTTCCAGATCTTGTGTTAAGCGGATATGCCCAGAAGATTCTTGGTAAATATATTGGTGGTTTTGTCTCTTTTATATATATTATTTTTTTCATTTATTTATGTTCCAGAGACTTAAGGGAAACAAGCAGCTTATTAATCTCGAGTGTCTATAGTGAGACTCCGTTATTAGTAATCGCTTCCTTATTAATCATTGTGGTAATTTATGCATTGAATAAAGGTATTGAGGTTTTAGCAAGAACTGCTGAGCTTTACTTTTTTGTTATAATTTTTTTTGGCTTTTTCTTTTCTCTTTTATAATATTATCCGGAAGAATTAAAGTGGAAAATCTATTACCACTTCTAGAAGAAGGATGGAAACCCGTTATAAAAAATGCCTATCCAAATATATTCATGTTTCCATTCGGTGAGATGATTTGCTTTGCAACGATTTTCCCGAATTTAAATAATCTTAAATCTGGAAGAAAGACAGGAATTTCTGCATTAACTTTAAGCACAATCGTTTTAGCTTTTACTCATGCCCTTGAGATTTCTGTACTTGGGGAAACTCGTTACGGTCGGACTCCTTTTCCTTTGTTATTGACTATTCAAAAAGTTGAAATAGGAAATTTCATTCAGAGGCTTGATATACTTGCTGTATTAGCTTTGATTATTTGCGTCTTTTTCAAGATATCTATCTATTGTATAGCTATAGTAATTATGGTATCTGACTTATTTAAAGTGAAAAATAAAAAAAAATTGGTATTGCCTATCGGATTTTTGATCCTTTTAAGTTCTATTATTATCGCCAGTAATTTATCCGAGCATATCAAAGAAGGAGAATTGGCTATTAAGATTCTCTTACCTCTCATTGCTGTAGTATTTCCTTTGTTGCTTTTTGTGGTCCATTTAGTTCGCAAAAAATTTGGTGGTCATCTTTCCAATATGAGCTCTGAAAATAAAAAATAAATACAGCCTCTCTCGAGTAAGAAGGGCTAATATTTTTACGCTTTTTCTTTTGTATAATGCCACCCTTTAGCTTTCAAGAACTTCTCCAACTCGGCTAATCCTTGCGATCCTTCATAGTACCATCCAGTTATGACGTTTACTTTTTGTTTTGCAGGTTCTTTTTTTGGTGCTGGTTTAGGTTTTGGTTCAGTCCATTTTCCGAATGTATCTGTACCATATCCCTTATAGTTGAATTGTAAATGTGGTTTATCAACGAACGACTTCCAGTTCCTACCCCATTCAAAACCCAAACGTTTAGCTTCAGCAATAGCCTTCTTGACTTCAGGCTTATCATAACCATCCCAATCAGGTTGACCTTTGACAACAGGAACAAAATCCAATGCCTGACCTACAAGATGATATGATCTCATAGTTTGTGAAGCACCTTTACGGACGTTTTCCTCTTGCTGAGCCTTAGTACGAATAGTCTCATAGATTAAGATATCAATCTTATTTTCAACTAAATAATCATGCCATTTTAAAGCAGCAATTTTTGTATGATCTGCTAATTTTTCAATATTACTTAAATTACGTTTATCATAAATCATTTCTAGTCAGCCCCTTTTTTCCTTTTTGTCCCTATTTTGTCCTTATCGAAATATTTAGTTAGAATTTTCATGTCAATTCCAATACGACTGAAGTTTTCAATAATACTCATAGCTTCATAAGCCACAATCATTCCAGCACCCAATTTGATAATCAATCCATTTGCACCTACATAAGCCTCAACAAAAACTAAGAAAGCAAGTGCTACAAACTCACCTACTTTTCTAATCATTCCAACATAGTTGATTGAACTATTCAGTTTTCTTTCAATTGCTGCCGCTAATAAACCAGTAACTACATCAAAAAGAATGAACCCTAAAGCTACATACCATACATTTCCAACTATTTGTGTAATATCAAAATGCATAAATAACACCTCTTTTCCATGTTGCATAATTCCACCCCCTCTGTTAACCTAATAGAAGTGGTACAAACCACAAAAAAGGCTACCTATCTCTCAACAGTGGGTAGCCTTTTTCTATTTATTTCCAATTAAAAAAAGAGAGCCATAAAGGACTCTCTGCACTGAAATACTCAGTCTAACCTACACTTCTATTGATTTTTACTCCCCCTGTAAATATAGTTGATACATTCCCCATTTGGTCAGTTAATTCGCATTCTTGAAAGTATGTAACCAACAAAGTTAATGTATCAGTAGGGACAATTTAATGGTAATTTCATTACCTGATAAGGTTATTCCATTATCCATTGTTTTTGAAACTTCATTAATTGTTGAATTTTCTTTTTTCTTAAGCCCCATTTAACAGTTGTTCCGTTTAAATCTAAAGTTGAACCATCGTCTTTTGTTACATTGACAATTAAATTTTTACTATCACCTGCAAACATGGAGAAATTTTGATTTATCGCTGTCATTGAATCACACCCTTTATAATAACGTTTAAGGATTGTTTACCTTCTAAATTTAAGTTTAGAGACTGTTTAGCAACTAAGTGGACATTTAATTCTTGATTACCTTTGAACCTTATAGAATCTATAATCTAATGGTCAAATAAAACTTGCTTTGTATCAAACAAGATGAAATTATCAGAATATGTCCTTATGTTTGTATTAAATCCAGTGACAGTATCAGCATAGATTACGAGTGGTGTGTCAGTTTGAAATTGACTATCTTGATAGATAGCTTGTTTTAAATCGGTTTGAAATTCACCATCACAATACAACACCTGTTTACTGTCAAATGTTTTTGATTGATCACCATATAATATAAACTTCATATCAAATGGAATCGAACCAACAACTCCCTCACTGAAAAATTCTTGCAAGGTATCAAATGGACTAAATGAATCTTGATATATTGATTGTTTTGTATCAAGTAACGAATTAGCATTTGTATATAGATTTATCCTAGTATCAAATGGACTAGATGAATCAGTGTATAAACTTTGTTTTGTATCAAATGAGGAGTTAGATAATACATAAACTGATTGTTCAGTATCAAAGAAGGTTGATGAATTAGCAAATACAGTCACTTTCAAATCATTTGAAGTAGCAGAATCTTCATACAATTGAATATATACATCAAAAGGTGCTGGAAGAAGGGAACCACTTTCATAAATTTGTTGAAATGTATCAAAAGATAAAGAGGAGTCACTGAAAATGGTCTGTTTTGTATCTGCACCAACAGACGAGTCTGAATAGATAATCTGTTTTGTATCTGTACTAATAAGTGAATCTGAATAAATCATCTGTTTTGAATCTGCACTAATAAGTGAATTAAAATAGATAATCTGTTTTGTATCTAGGTTAATCATTGAGTCTTGGTATAACGACTGCTTTAAATCAAAGAGTGTTGACCCGTCCGTACCGACATAACCTAGTCCCACATTCATACTTTCAGCGAAGTTTTGAGATACTTCCGAACTGGAAAGTTGTTTATTATAAAAACGAACACTTGCGATTTTTCCTTTATGACAAATGGAAGAAGTTGTTGAATTTGTTCTTGCGCCTATCCGAATCGCTTGATTCCAAGTTTGTTTTGTCCCTGCGTCTGTGGCACTTCCAGCCGAAGCACCATTAATGTAAAATTGGACGCTGTTGGTTGCATACGTAAAAACTGCCGCTACATGATACCAAGTATTCGCTGTTGTGATAAGGGCTGATGATGGTTTAAGAGATGTTCCTAAAACATACTGCATGAAACTACTGTTCCTGTTCAGACGCAAAACGTGATTTCCATCTCCACCGACAATATGTGGATTATCTGTAGTTAACGCTGTTGAATCCAATGTAAACCATGATTCTATAGTAACGTCACCAGTTAACCCCATACTAGGTATAGCAACATAACTTGCTCCATCAAAAAACATACTATCTGATTGTAATGCAGCTCCAGGTATCGTCCCATTGTAACTACCCGTTGTAGCAGGAGCAATATTGTTCCAAGTTGAACCGCTTACTCCTTGAGCGTAATGCCAATAACCTACCAGTCCATCAGTAACAATCGCCATTTCCTACACCGCAAATTCACGAAAGTTTACATTTAATTTAATGTCTGTTTTATTTTGTACAACTTCCCCAGAGGGACTTACAATCTTTAACCAAAATGCTTTTCCTGTTAAATCTCCCGAACCTGCTGAACCAATATTAGCCATCGTTAAAGCTGCGCTTGCCGCTCCGTATGTTCCTGCTACTCCACTATTATCAGGAGCCAAATAGCACCATAAGGATTCATCACCACCTGTAGAATCAATCGGATCAATATTTATATTCTGATAATATTTTGTGTTGTCATTGTTAAACAAATATAATTTTTGTTCAAATGTAGTTCCAGTTGTAGCGTGTTGTGTGGTAATTGGATTTGTACCGTCTGTAGATACTACATCTGTAGAGATAGGAACTCTATGGCTTACATATCAAGAAAAAACCCTTATTTTGAGGATAGTAGAATATTTTATAAAAAAATCGGAGGAAGAAGAAGCTAGAAATATTTTAGGAGCCTTGTGGCAACATTTAAAATATTATATTTTACAGATGGAAAAAATATTTGATCAACAAGGAATTGCATATCCTAATGGATATAAAAAAGAAGATGTTAACTTAGAAGCTCCAAAGTTATTTGATAATGGATTTGATATTATGTTTGTGCGTATTTTAAAAGAAGTAAGTATGGGCATGTATACTATTAATAGGAATATGGCATACAATGATGATGTTATGCAAATTTACAAGGGACTTACAAGAGTTACTCATGATATTTATGAGTTGGCTACACTTTATTTACTGCAAAAAGGCATTTTGGCTCTACCTCCAAAAGTAACGATGCCAAAGACAACCGAATATATAAAAGACAAAAGCTACTTAAGAGGATTTGATCCCTTTAGTGACAAAAGGCCTTTAAATGATATTGAAATTGGTTTTCTTCATCATGCGATTGAAACTAACAATATTGGATTTCAGCTGATGACTGGTTTTGCACAGTGTGCACAAAACTATTTTGAAAACACTTATGAGCTTATTTTCATTTTTAATTACATCAATGATTAAAGCCACATTCTTAATTAATAGGTTGAACGATAGGTTTAATTCTTTATTAAGAATGCCTACTTTTGTATATTCTATGTATCTTTAAATGTATATTCTATGTATCTTATATATCAAATGAAATTCTTGTTTTATTGGGTTTTATTTATTTCCCAAATATGTACTAATAAACATCCAGTTCCAGTAGATGACACAACCAATTATTAATTCCTTGTAAAGAAACTTACCAAGTTATTCTATATATCTCCTACGTTGAATAACATAACTGTAAATAATTAATTCTTAGGAGGTATAAAAGACTCTATGGCAAATTTAAAGGATAAGTTTACTATTGAAGATATGAAAGAATTCGATGCAAGGCTTAATCGCATTTTCCATCAAGTTACACATCCAAATACAAGAACAACTGTAGGCGTTACTGAACTTCAATTGCTGGGTGTTATTGACTATTTATGTAGAACATCAGGTATGCTATGTGACATGATTGAACAACAATTAGAAGGACATATTGAAACCTATGATCCTCAAAGATATATAGATAGAAAATTATGGACTGCTGAAAACGGGATAAAAAACTTCTTAAAGGTTAAGAAAATTGATTTAGATTAATCTCTGAGAAGCCTTTAAAAGGGCTTCTTTTTTGATTTTCCATTTAGCTTATTCAGAGTTGATATACGTTGATTAAAGCCTTTTTAATGCCATTACACCTTGAAGAAAATTTCGCTATCCAGATAAATTCCTAATGATTGTGTGAACGTGTTAAGTTGTTTGAAATCATCTTCCCCACCTCCCCTCAAGGATTGTTAAATTTCATTCCAATTTTTCCTTTACAAAAAATCGAAATGGTTTGAAATTCAGATAACAAAAAGACAATGCATATTGACTCAGCATCGTCTTTTTTTGTTTTTTAGGAAATGTATGCCTTTTTTGAATAATGAGGGAATATTTTTGTGCTAGTATCTTCACAATAACAACTGATATTACTTTTGAATGTGTCATTATACGTATGGGAGTTTAACAAAGGGGTTTAGATATGGAAAAAGCAAGAATAAGTGGCTCCCAACTGTTTGTGCTTGTTACAATGTTTGAAATGGGTAGTGCTATTCTTTTTGGCCTAGGAGCGGGAGCAAAACAAGATGCTTGGATTGCGGTTTTACTAGGATTAATTGCTGGGCTATTGCTCTTCCTTGTGTACCACCGTCTGTTTATGTTTTATCCTGATATTCCTTTCACAAGTTATGTTCAAAAAATAACAGGAAATTGGATCGGACGTTTTATTGGTTTTTTATATATAGTCTATTTTATTTATCAAGCATCAAGGATATTGCGTGATTTTGGAGAGCTATTAGTCACCACAATATATACCAATACTCCTCTAATGGTCATCAATTGCTTGATGATACTTACGATTATCTATGCCACCCACAAGGGGTTTGAGGTAATAGCAAGAGTCGGAGAGCTATTTTTTGGTATAATATATTTCATTGCAATCATAGGTGTCGTTTTAATTGTCTTCTCTGATATAATCCACCTAGGTAATCTTCAACCGATGCTCGAAAACGGGTGGAAACCAGTGCTAAATACTGTGGTTATACAAACGATTAATTTTCCTTTTGGCGAAATGGTTGTATTTACAATGTTGCTCCCTTATTTAAATGATCAAAAAAAAGCGAGGAGAATTTGTTTAGGTGGGATGATACTAAGCGGAATAAATATTATCATCACTGTGGTTGTCAATATTGCTGCTTTAGGAGCGGATTTTATAAGTCGCACCCCCTTTCCGTTATTACGCACGATTAGTAAAATTCAAATAGCTGATTTTATTGAGAGACTAGATGCATTATTTATGCTTTACCTTGTGATTGGTGGATTTTTTAAAATAACACTCTACTTTTATGCAGCTGTTATAGGAACCGCAGATCTTTTTCAATTTAAATCACATCAAAGACTCAGTTTTCCTATTGGACTTATAGTCTTATTTGCATCAGTGACAGTTGCTTCAAATTATTCGGAACATTCAATAGAAGGGGGAAAAATAATTCCATGGTATTTACATTTCCCTCTCCAATTTATTATTCCGGTTACGCTACTGTGCATCGCTTACTTACGAAATTCTAGAAACACTTCTAAATGACCTTCAAAAAAGGCGAAGCCATCAAAGCATCGCCTTAATCGTTTCTAAGAGATAAATTATGTTTCTTTTCGTTGTCGAACTTAAACCAGTGTTACATGGTTGAACCTAAATTAAATCAATAACTTAAAGAAAGAAACATGACTCAAATGCAATTAACTGAATTAACTGGTACACTCAAGCATCCATCTCAAGATTTGACAGAAATAAGCAGCATATGGATGTTCACTTGGTTTTGATCAGTAAAGCATTGACTCTAAACCTACTCGCAAAACGTGGG
>NZ_JAGGQR010000100.1:0-17780 GCF_018613205.1 Bacillus sp. ISL-46 | reverse complement strand
GACGTGGAAAGGTCCAGAATTTGCGTAATAATAGTCAAAGGATAGGTCTAAATTTTGCTCTTACGAGCAAAAATCCAATAAAAAGGCATCGAATGGGCTCATTCGAATGCCTTTTGTCTACAATCTGAAAAGAGACGACAGTCTCTTTTTTTTTGTGTGTTTAATCAATCTTCACTCCAACATCAAATACATAAGGCTGCTTTGGAGCAGCAATTTTTAAAATCTGCTTTATTTTTATCATAGGGATCGTACCACCATCATATTGGGTTTGCCCAATCAAACCAGTTACTTGTACCCATTTATCTTTCGGTAAGGCTGCTATATTACCACTTGCCATAATTCCATAAACTGAAGCATCTGCAACACAACAAGAAATTCCAAATCGCGCAACTATGATTTGATTTTGCATGAAATTCTTTTCCCTATAAACAAACCCTTTTGTTGAAACCGTTTTACCAATCATACTTGGTAGATTATCTTGAATGATACTCATCATTGGGACATAAAGCTGTTCATTAATATTTATTATCTTTGACTTTAACATGTCATTTTTTAATTTGTCGTATTCCTTTACTGTTAATGGCTCAGGTTGATTATCGAGAGAATAATTGGTATTTGATGTGGAATTCGTTTTATTCTTATCATTTGTAGCATTTAATTCTTCCGATTTATTATTGTTTTTAACCGTCTTGATTTGATTTGTATCTTGTGAATTTGATCCAAGTTTAATGGTTCTGTTCATCGCCACGGAGCTATCCAGCACATTGTTTGCAAAAAGAAAACCAGTGCTTATAGGAATAACAAATAATAAATAAAGCAATAGACTTTTACCTATTGAAGTAGGATAGGAATGATTCCCGTCACAATCACAATGAAAAGAATGTTTATGATCCGAAGTTCCTCGGATAATCAAAAGAACACCCAGAATAAGTAATACAAATAGAGTAAAGTAAATAAAACGAATCATTTTCGGTGCAATCAGAAGTGTAATATTACCAGTAAGAAGTAATTTGAATAAAAGTAACATAAATCCAATCAAAATGATTCCTCTGATTAGGTGGTGGAAGGTATCATTTGTATACTTCATAATTCATCTCCTAAATAAAAAATAGCTGAAATATATAGACTGACAAATAGACGACGACTGGAGTTACTATTAGTATGAATAGTACAAACCGTTTCTTAAAATACCCGAACAACATTAAGGTGTTTTTAATATCAATCATTGGGCCGAAGACTAGAAAAGCAAGGATTGATCCTTCCGTAAAGGTAGAACCGAATGAAGAAGCAACAAAGGCATCCGCTGAAGAACACACCGAAAGAACATAGCCAAACCCCATCATAACCACTGGTGCTATGTGTGTGCTTGTCCCAATGGATAACAGAACATTGCGGTCTAAAAAAGTCTGAAATAAACTTGCAAGGAAGGCTCCTATGAATAAATATTTTCCAGTATCAAATAATTCATCACTTGCATGATATAAGGTTTCTAAAAGTTTATTTACTTTTTTATGGTGGTGATGATGGTCATCATGAGGACCATCTTTAACTGTTTTAAGAATATTTTCCCCCTTAAATCGTCGGTAAATGATTAATCCAATAATGATTGAACTAATAAATCCTACAACCATTCTGGCATTGGCAATATAGGGCGTACTCTTAAAAGCAAAGTAGGTAGACGCATAGACGACAGGGTTTAAGATCGGAGCACTTAGCATAAACACAACGCCTACGTGGGATGGCATGCCTTTCTTTATTAACCTGCGAACCACAGGAACGATGGCACATTCACAAATGGGAAAGATTATTCCTAGCAATGCAGCGGGTATGACGGCTAAATAGGGATTACGAGGCAACACCTTTCGGATTGCATTTTCAGAAACAAATGTTTGAATAATCGCTGATACAAATACTCCTAATAAAATAAAAGGAATAGCCTCTAAAATAATACTCAGGAAAATCGTATTGATATTTAAAAATGAACTTGGGATTCTATTAAAAAAAGAGATATTTTTAATTTCCTCAGCAAAAAGAAAGAGAATCATGAATAAACCAAATAATAGAATACAAAAGATATCCTTTAGCAGCTTATTTAAATAGGCCATAGCAAATTTCCTCCTCAAATCTATCATCCCATTCATATTGATATGCACTTATCTGAGAATATTTCATTATATTTCATATTGACATAAATAATGAATCGTTATAAGATACAATTCGTAACCATTACGATTTGTTAAATCTAATAAACTTATATTATATGGAATAATTATTCATTTTAAATCGTAATAATTCCTAATTAAAAACTATTATGGAGAGGAAAAAAGATTATGAAAAGACTTCTATGCGCTTTAATTATTTTGCTTATGGTGATAAGCGGCTGTTCCAATGCAGTTCAGACAAAAGGAAAAAAAGGTAGTGAGGGAACAAAAAAATTACAAATTGTCACCACGTTTTATCCGATGTACTATTTTGCCCAAAAAGTGGCTGGCAACTCAGCAAACGTTGAACTATTAGTTCCGAACGGTGCAGAACCGCATGATTGGGAGCCCACTGCAAAGGATATGGCTAAAATTCAAGATGCAGATATGTTTATATACAATAGCCGATACTTTGAAAGTTGGACTGAAAAAGTATTAAAGAGTATTAATGATTCAAATTTAAATGTTGTAGAAGCTTCAAATGGGATTGAATTGATGGATGCACTAGAATCAGAGGAAGAGGAGCATAATTCTGAGCATGCGTCTGCCAAAGACCCGCATGTTTGGTTATCTCCGGTTTTAGCTCAGCAAGAGGTTGAAAATATTGCTAAGGCTATAGAAAAGCTAGATCCAAAAAATAAAAATCAGTATGAAAAAAATGCAGTAAATTTTAAATCCCAACTTGCCGATTTAGACCACTTATACCAAGAGACAATTAATCAGGCGAAGAAAAAAGAATTTGTAACACAACATGCAGCATTTGGATATTTAGCAAAACAATACGGGTTAACTCAAATTCCGATAGCTGGATTATCCCCAGATGTAGAACCAACCCTAGGGAAATTGAAGGAATTAGCAGAAGTAACGAAGAAGAAAAATGTAAAGGTAATTTATTTTGAGGGTCTTACTTCTTCTAAAGTGGCTCAGACATTAGCTAATGAAATAGGTGCTAAAACTGAAGTTTTAAATCCATTAGAAGGATTAACTAAAGAAGAGCAAGAAAAAGGGTTAGACTTTATAGATGTTATGAAAAACAATCTTGAGTCATTAAAACTATCATTTTAGAAATATAAATAAAAAAATGACCTATTCATCTGTGGAATAGGTCATTTTTCGTTAATAAATTAATATCCCCTAAAAACATACTCTTCTTTAGGAGCAGAAGTAGTCGACCAATCTTCTACCTTTAAATAGGGAATGTTGGTTTTAAAGGGCTGATAATAGATTGTTGATATTTTACCTTTTACTGTTACCCATTGATCGTTTTTCAATTTCGTGCCATCAGGCATTTCCACTAGCATTCCAAAGACACCTGAATCTGCAATACAATGAATTACACCAAATCGGAACACAAACAGCTGGTTCTTATTGATTGTTTCTGAATCATTGAAGACAAATCCTTTAAACTCGATATCTTTTCCAAGAAAATCACCAGGGAAGTTATAAATAGTTTCCATACCTTTTAAATAATTCTTATCGTTTAAAATAATCGTTTCTTGATTAACATACTTTTTCTTTTCCTTTTTCATTAACACATCATAATCATCTTTCCCATAATACACACTTGTATCTGGACGCAAAAATTGCTGTTGCATAAAGGAATCGCCTTTTCCTTCATCGTAAATGGGAAAATGAAATCCTTTTGCTTTTACAATATTTGAATCAAGTGTGGCAATTGGAAAAAATAAACCTGAAATAATTGGAAAGGCGAAAATTGGATATATGAAAACTTTTTTATACCATTTATTCTCTTTTGAATGGTTATGCCCACAATGATCATGATCACAGCCAGCATCTTTTGACTCGCCTTTACTGAGCATAAAGATTTGGACAATAGTTAATACAAGTAATGCATAACCAGCAGTTGCAGAAAGATAAGAATATTTCATGTTGATATATTTATTAATATCCCCTGTAAGATGCATTTGAAAGATTAAATAAGTAAAACCAATTAATATTAAGCTTCTTATCATAGTTCCCACTCCTTAAAACAACAAAGAGTATACAAATACAACAGCGAAAACGGTAGAAACAATCATAAAAACTAGCCGCTTTTTAAACGTTGCAAGCATCATCATTAAATTTTTTATATCCACCATTGGCCCAAACACAAGAAACGCTAATAATGAACCAGTTGAAAATGTCGTTCTAAAAGATGAAGCGATAAATGCATCTGCTTCGGAGCAAAGAGAAAGAATAAAAGAGAGAGTCATCATCACGATGGAAGATGATGCTTGTCCCTGACCAATCGAAACAAGAGTCGATGTCTTAATATATGTTTGAACGGCTGCGGCAATTAGTGACCCGATAATTAAATATTTACCCATTGAGAAAAATTCTTCAACAGCATGTTCCAAGGTCTGCCAGATCTTTTTGAAAAATGGGGTCGATTTTCCATCCGAATGGTGAATATGGAAATGCTCTTTAAAAGGGCTCCCTTTATATCGAAAAGCGATCAAAATTCCTACTACAATAGCTACAATGATTGCTCCCAACGCACGGTATAACGCCATCTTCCAGTCACTGCCAAATGCAATAAAAGTTGCAAACAAGACAACAGGATTGATGATCGGTGCTGTCAGCATAAAGGCGATTCCCGCAGAGATTGGCACTCCTTTTGAGACTAGCCTACTGACGATTGGAACAATCCCACATTCACAAGAAGGAAATAAAATACCTAAGAAACTTGCAAAGATTACAGCTAATACTTTATTTTTTGGCATGATTTTTGCAATCATTTCTTCGGTAACAAATATTTGAATGATCCCTGAAATTAGTACACCTAATGTGACGAATGGCAGGGCTTCAATTAAGATCGAAATAAAAATGGTATTCATCTGTAAAAAAGATTGCGGTAAGGATATACCAAACATCGTAGTCCTCCTATATTCAAGACTCATGGAAACTACTATACTCTCATCCTATTTATTAGTCCAACGAAAAATCTGGAATAAGTTATATTTATTACCCATGCGTTATTTAAGTACTAAAAAAGGTCAACCATAAATATCTGGCTGACACAATGAAAGGCATGGGTACTTTCTTCAAAATATAATCATTACTAAATAACCTGATGTACGAAAAAAAATTTATTGCTACTTTATTAAATTTCTTTCGATGAAACAGGTAAAAAAAGCTTAATCCCTCGTTTATTGAATGGTAAGATTTTAAAATCTGCAATCAAATGACTTATGTATCCAGCAAGGCAGGTGTAGAAAACGCCGTCAATTCCTAGGGATCTTTCTAATTTGGAAGCAATAATTCCGAAGAAAACAACCCCTAATATGGAATGGGTATAGCTTCGGTGTGAAACTAGAGACGCGATTAAAATATAAATCCCAAGCAGTATTAACCAAATTTCAGTTAAGGAGAATCCGCCTGCAATTACACCGATTCCTGTGATCGTTAACATGTGCTTTTGCTTGATCAATGAGGCTGCAATCATCAACCCTATTCCGATCCCTAAACCAATCCACTTCTCTCTAGTAGTTCCTTCATAAAAACTATAAAAGACCATCATTATTCCAATTAACTGTGCCACTATCCGAATCACCTTATGAGATAAGGTGATTTTACCCCGAAGCTTCCCGTCTATGTCGAGATCGGGGATTAAGCCTGAAATACCACCTAATCCGACTAGAAAGAGTGTGGTTGAAGGGGAGGTATGGAAAGTGTTCGCAACTATAAAACCTGTTGCTGCTCCTATTGCTGCATGTGCCGTTCCGTTCACTTTTATTTCACCTCTATATGTTATTTATGGTATTTTACAAAACACCACAACATATTTAATATACTATAAAACATTTGTTCTGTTTAGAGGGAAGTTAAATTTGTTTTAAGCAAAATATATTTTGATTAGAGTCTTTTTATAAATCAGATAAAAATCGAATCATGTTGTAGTTTGTTTTGTCATTCTGTATAACATTTACATAGGGTAAAATAAAAATAAAAAGGGGGACTTGTCTTGGACCTATTTTCAAGAATTGCAGAAGATAAAATAAAAGAAGCGATAAAAAATAAGGAGTTCGAAAATCTACCTGGATTGGGAAAACCATTGGATTTGAAAGATGAACTGCCAGGGATGAGCGCTGAAATGAAAATGGGTTATCGCATCCTTAAGAATGCTGGGTTCATTTCAGATCAAGTAGATTTACGAAAAGAAATGATTACATTAAATGATCTAATTTCTGTTGCAACAGATGACGAAGAAATCAACAGGTTGCAAGAAAAATTAACGCGAAAAAAACTGCAGTTTGAAAAAGTGATGGAACAAAGAAGAAAAAATACCAATGTACGATTTGGAAGCTATGCGGAAAATATATATGGAAAGATGAAATAAAAAGATTATGACAAAGTAGATAGAGAGTTAGAACTTACTCTAATCAAAATGCATCCCGTTTAGAATTCTTTACCAGTAAGGATGTAATGAATCCAAAAGAAAGAATTGTTAGTATTGAATAGAAGAAACTTTGCGATCCGAGCACTTTAAACCCCGATAATAAGACTAAACCATCGACAATCAAGATAATGATTCCGATATTAAAAGAAAAGGATTTCGCTAAGAAATGCGCTAACAATTCTGTACCTCCTGTGCTTGTCTGATAGCGAAGCATTAATCCAACACCAAGTCCGCCTAGTGCTCCACCGAATAATGCACTTAAAATAATGGGAAGTGGAAAATGATTTTGTAAAGGAGCCAGTATATCAATAAAAAATGAGGAAACCATTAGACCATGAAAGCTACTGTAAAAGTAGTCACGTTCTCGGAACCATGCATATATACACAGAGGCATACTAAATAAAATTACACATAAGCCCGTTTGAAAATCGAAATAATAATGGAGAATGAGTGATAAGCCGATGATCCCGCCATCTAGTAAATGATGAGGGATTAAAAACGCATTAACCCCAATACCTATTAATAGGCTCCCAATTAAAATAGCCATCAACTTTTGCAGGATACCTCACCTTGCCCTATTCCATTTGTTTGAGTACTTAACTTTTACTAAACCTACATCCACGGATATGGGAAAAGCGATAAATCTTCTCAACAACAAAGACCGCTGACATTAGCGGTCTTTATTGTTGATCATCATCCCAATATTGCAGTGTATCTGTTTTTCCAGTAGGCTCACTCTTTAGTACATTCCCATCTTTGTCTTTATAAACCTCATACTCCTGGTACGTTTCTACGATATAGCCATCCACTTTTTCGATTTTCTCTAGTTTTTCCTCCAATACTGGAATATCGTTTGAAGGCTCTACTTCTACTGGCTGTGCCATCACAGGTTGATCGGCTGAATAGGCATAGTCTTTATTAATAATTGAGTAGGGTGAATCAAGATAAGCAGCAAATCCTAAGGTTACCAACAGGAGACAAATACATATAAAGTTTTTTAATTTCATAAACTGGGCTCCTTTTTACTTACATCCTCGTAACCCATTTTATGCATGTCCTAAAAACATATGCCTATTGTTTAGTTTTGAATATTGGTTGATTTCACTGCAGCCAGCTGTGGGCGGAAAAGTAAAAATAGAATAAATGCTGCAATCGAAATAAGCGCGCCTAAAATATACGGGAGGCCAATCGCCATGGAAAACAACCATCCTCCAAGTGGCGGCCCAATAATCCGGCCAAGAGAGTCAAAGGAAGATAAAAGGCCAGTTGAACTTCCATAGCCTGCGCTTGATGTCTTCGTAATTAGAGAAGAGACACTTGGCCGAATAACACCATTGCCTAAACCGAAAATCGTTAGATAGAGGGCTGCAGTTGCAAAGCTATTCACCAATAAAATCAACCCAAATCCAAGGGCTGAAACAATGATTCCTCCCTGAATTACGATCCTCTCGCCGTATTTCTTCGTTAATCTGCCTACTAGACCACCTTGGACGATTGCACTTGCAAACCCCATGATCATAAATATGTAACCAAGTTGTGTTGCTCCTAAACCAGCCTTTTTAGCGGCAAAGTAGGCAAAAGTTGCTTCCAGACCGGATAGGGATAAGGAAATCAATAATTGCACTAAAAATAGGACGGAAACAGCCCCACTAAATGCTTTCCACAAGGATGGCTTTTCTTTGATGAGCTTTCCTTTTTTTGGAGCTGATTCTTTTAGTAAAAGAAAAACAAGAAACAATGTAATAAACGAGGATCCACTTGCAAGATAAAAGGGCATACTCAAGCTGAATTTTGAAAAAATACCACCAATCGCTGGACCGAAAACAAAGCCTAGCCCTGTTGCCGCTCCGACAATTCCCATTCCTTTGCCGCGATTTTCCTCCGTAGTAATATCTGCAACATAGGCCATAGCGGTCGGCATATTGGCAGATGAAAGAAATCCGCCGATAATTCTTGCGGCAAATAGCATCCAAAGCTCTGTAGACAAGGCTTGAATCAGGAAGGATAAACCAAGTCCAGCAATTCCAATCATCATGACCGGTTTGCGCCCAATTCGGTCGGAAACTTGCCCCCAAATTGGAGCGAAAATAAGTTGCATGAGCGAATAAACTGCCATTAATAATCCTAATTCGGTCGGATTTGCCCCAATTTCTTCGGCATAGAAAGGTAAAACTGGAATGATAATTCCAAATCCCACCATCACCAAAAACATAACTACAAATAAAATCGGTAAAGCGGACTTTGATTGCAAAGAATTTTCACTCCTAGATGACTTTTGAAGTCGTTGATATTACTTACTTCTTCCTATCAATAGGATAATGGAAATGTTCGTAGAAATACAAGCCTCATTCATCAATTATTTCCTTTGATGGAAATAGTATGCAGTTATGCTGGATATTGTCGAATTGGTAGGAGTATAAGGATAATGAACAATTCAATAAGTAAAAATATTGGAAAAATATCATATTAATGGAAAGAGATGAATGCTTTCAAAACGAGTGGAATGCATAATTTCGCGCGAAAGATCTTCAGTTGGGTCTTCTAAAGTGGAAGGGTGCAATCATATTTTTTGACATGGAAGGCAAATGGCAGGATCTCGACTTATGAGGAAGCAGCAGAAATGGTCACCACATATGGACGTCATTTTGATGGAGGAAAGCTGGTTAGAAAAGCACAGCAGCCGAAGGATACTAATAAGAAACCAAGCTAACTAATGGTTTATCAGATGCTTAGAAAAAAGATAGCGTTAATCGTGCAAGCTGCTAGCAATTACTAGCATACTTATAAAAATGACTTGTGGACAAAACTAACCTCGGAAGCTAGAAAAGGGCCAGCAGAAACTATAAGGAAAAATACTAATTGAAGCAAAAAGAACACCATTCCATTTTAGGAACGGTGTTCTATATCTATTTTACGGATTTTCTGGTGCTTTCTGAAGCAAAGTCAGCGATAACGACTAGAATCATATAACAAAGAAGTAACAGTGTGATTTCTGTATATTGGAAATAACTCATTGCGAGTTTAAACTCCATACCAAGGCCGCCTGCTCCGACAAAACCAACAACAATCGTTGTCCTCATAATGACTTCCCAACGATATAAAATATAGGTAAGAAATCTAGGTAAGACACTTGGCAAGATCCCGTAGAAGAAGATCTGGATTTTGGAGGCACCTGCGGATGCTAAATTACGGATCGGTCGAGGGTCCATATCCTCAATTACCTCAGCCCAAAGCTTACCGAGTATTCCAAAGTTATGGAGTGCAAGTGCGATTGCTCCTGGCAATAACCCTGGTTTAAAAATAAAAATAATCATCATGGCCCAAACCAGCTCAGGAACGGAACGCGAAAAGATATAAGTAATCCGAATAATTCCATAAAGAATCCAATTATACAAATGCTTTGATGAAGTTAAACTACCGTTTGCAATATTTCTTGCTGCAGGAATAACAGTTAAGAAAGCAGCAATCGTCGCAAATCCGATGGCCATGATACTCATTTCAAGCGTCTCAAGTGTAAGCTTTAACGCAGTTGACCAGCTTTTAGCATTAAGGAAAGCAGGATGCTTATCATTTAAACCAATAAGACTGCCAAAAAACTTCTTCGCATATTCGATATTTTTATCTGACAGTAGTTCAAATAACTTAGCATTCTCACCTACGATAATAAATACCCAAGAACCGATGACTAATAGCATAACAAATAGGGAGGACCGCCAACCAGAACTGAAACCGCTCCTACGTTTACTGTCAGTTAATCCTTTTCTCACATAATTACTCCAAATATCCACAAAAAAGACGAGAGCAATCAGGAAAAATACATATGCCCATACTTGATCATATTTCAGATCAGCGAGCGATAATTGAATTTGATAGCCTAAGCCTCCGAGTCCGATAAAACTCATAATGGCCGAAGAACGAATCGCACACTCAAAACGGTACATTGTATAGCTGATCATATCTGCCCAAATCAATGGGAGGTAGCCATAAATAAGGATTTGAAGTCTTGAGGCACCGGTAGATTTTAATGCTGTGATGGGCTCCTCCGGTACATCATTTAACATATCAGCAAAAATACGGCCAAGAATTCCTCCATATGGAATAGCAAGAGCAAATATAGCCGCATAAGGGGAAAGACCTACAGCGGCAACAAAAAGCCATGCCCATATTAACTCATGAATCGAACGAGTAAACCCTAAAACACCCCTGAAAATTACTTTAGATGTTAAACGAGCAACCCTGCCTGAGGTTAATGTTCCAGATGCAAGAATCCCTACAATCAGTGCATAAACTACAGCAAGAGACATTCCAGCAACTGCATAAGCTAGTGTAATCCAAGCAGATTCGAGACCTTTGATCAATACTTCTGTCGCCAAATCAGGTTGAATTATGCCTTCAAATATTTGCATCATCGTCGGAATTCCGCCGGCATGGAATAGGTCAGCATTCCAATGAATCGAAAACAAGCTCCAAACAAAAACTGCAATCAATAGTAATGTAAGAATGAGGCGATTATACCTACCAAATACTGATTTTCGTCTCAACATCTTAACCTTGCTCCTTTAGTCGATAAAGGTTGGCTAACAGTTCATCCGTCACTTTTTCTGTTGGCAAATCAAAAAGCATTTCCCCATTTTTAAGAGCGATGATTCTTGTAAAATATTTACGAGCATATTCGACAGAATGCAAACTGGCAATTAACGTTTGTTTTTCCTCAGAAACGATTTTTATTAACATGGCTAATACATCCTCGGCTCTTGCAGGATCTAGAGACGCTACTGGTTCATCAGCCAAAATTACTTCAGGTTTTTGGACCATTAATCTCGCCATCGCGACACGCTGCTGTTCGCCTCCAGATAAAGTGGAGGTAATTTCGTACATCTTATCAGTAAGACCAACTCTTTCAAGTGCTTTTAAGGCGATTTCTTTTTCTTGTGGCACAAGTAACGACAAGAGGGATTTGAAAAGGCCCCATTCAGCTAATCGTCCAGCCAGGACATTATGGATAACCGGGATCGAGCCAATCAAATCAAATTGTTGACGTATCACACCAACCTTTTTGGCAAATATATGCCCTTTTTTATAGGATGATATCAGTTTGCTATCAATCGATAGCTCACCATTTTGGATGGGTACTAGTCCAGCAATTGAATTTAATAACGTTGTTTTACCTGCACCGCTCGGTCCAATTAACGCTACCTTTTCCCCCTGCAAAATAGAAAAAGAAAGGGAAGATATGGCTATCTTCCGCTCAAAGTGTTTCGATATATTTTTTGCTTCAATTATTGTTTTTGAAGTCATGTCTACGACACCTACTACTTAATAATCTGTAATTCTTTTGCTACTTGTTCAATTTTTTTGTAATTATCGTTATTCGTTTCTACAAAGCTATCTGTTTGGAATAAGTCCGCAATTTCCTTTTGCTGGCCAGAAATCGATAGAAGGGCGTCTTTTACTTTTTGCTTTGAACCTTTACCAAAGACTTCTTCCACATTGCTATTGATTGTCCAGTTATAGTCATAGTAAGCAGGAGTTGTATAGAATACTTTAACTTTTTTCGTATCAACTTTGCCTTCTTTTACAGCTGCTTCCCAAACTGCTTCATTTAGTGCACCTGCTTTAAAGGCACCGGATTCAATTAATTTGTAGGTTGTATCATGGGAACCGGAGAAATTAGGTTTGCCGTCAAAGTCTGTATTGGCATCAATTCCAGCCTCTGATAAATAGTAACGTGGCATTAAATGCCCAGATGTTGAACTTTCACTGCCAAAAGTAAATGACTTTCCTTTTAAATCTTCAAGCTTTGTGATATTTTCTGATGATTGGGTGATAAATACAGAATGGAACTCAGCGTCACGTGGACGTTGCACAATTGACTCTGCTTCAGGGACAAGGTTTCTAGCCTGTACACTTGTTAAACCGCCAAACCAGGCCATATGAATTTCACCGCGTTGAAATGCAGTAACTAGTGCAGCATAATCAACAGACGGTACAAATTCAACTTTCATACCAGTCTTTTCGCTAAGATATTTAGCAACAGCCGTCATACCTTTATCTAAATCTGCAGCATTCTGGTCAGGAATCGCCCCAATTTTAAATACTTCATTCGTTGTCGTTTCTTTCTTACCTTCATTTGTATTCTCATCACTTTGCCCACAAGCTGCTAATGAAAATACAAGAATAGCAATTATGATGACAGAAATCCATTTTTTCATTAATAATTACACCTCTATAATATATTTTTAAAAACTTAGAATTGCTAAACCTTATATATTATAAGTGAAGTATATGTAAAGATAAATTCAAATTATCTATTTGTTCTATAAAAATCCATCGGTTATTTAGATTGAAGTGTGGTAGGTAATGAAAATATAGAAAAACCCCTGCCGCTAGAGCAGGGGAATTAAACAATATTTCTTTACACTGTCTGTTGTGACCATTCTTCAACATTCCATACTTTTGTTACCCAATCTTCATAAAAGTCTGGTTCGTGGCAGACAAGAACGACAGTTCCTTTGTATTCTTTTAAAGCACGTTTTAGTTCTGCCTTTGCATCAATATCAAGGTGATTAGTCGGCTCGTCGAATAGGATCCAGTTACTTTCATTCATCATCAACTTACAAAGTCGGACCTTGGCTTGTTCTCCACCGCTTAGCTGATTCATCGGTCGAGAGATGTGATCATTTTTCAAACCACAGCGGGCAAGAGCGGCACGCACTTGATTTTGATCCATAGATGGGAATGCATTCCAAACCTCGTCAATCGGAGTAATGCCGCCTGCTTTTACTTCCTGTTCAAAATAAGAAGGGAAGAGGAAGTCGCCACGTTCAACCTTGCCATTGATCGGATCGATTTTACCAAGCATCGTTTTTAAAAGGGTGGATTTACCAACCCCATTACAACCGATGATAGCAACCTTTTCGCCACGTTCTATGGTCATACTCATTTTCGGTAATAGTGGTTCAGAATAGCCAATTTCTAAATCCTTAGCCTCAAAAACGTAACGGCTGCTGCTGCGAGATTCTTTGAATCCGAAGGTAGGCTTTAGCGCTGTTTCTGGACGGTCAATCCGTTCAATCCGGTCCAACTGCTTTTGACGGCTTTTTGCACGGCCAGTAGTCGAATAACGAGCTTTATTTTTAGCAATAAAGTCTTCTTGTTTTTTAATGAATTCCATTTGTTTCTCATAAGCATTAATATGCTGATTCTTATTAATTTCTGCTAACTCTAAGAATTTCTCATAGCTTGCTGTGTAGCGTGTCAGCTTCGAAAATTCTAATTGAAAAATAACATTGGATACTGGATTCATGAATTCTGTATCATGAGAGATTAGGATAAACGCATATGGGTATTCTTTAAGGTAAGAAGTTAACCAGCGAATATGTTCAACATCAAGGTAGTTGGTCGGCTCATCGAGCAGAAGAACTTTTGGTTGTTCCAAAAGAAGCTTAGCAAGAAGAACCTTTGTTCGCTGTCCGCCGCTAAGTGCTGCGACGTCACGGTCTAAACCAATTGCATCAAGTCCCAAACCGCGTGCTGCTTCCTCAATTTTTATATCTAATGAATAGAATCCGCCAGCGTCAAGGACATCTTGGATTTCACCCATTTTTTCTAAAAGAACCTCTAGCTCTTCAGGTGAAGCATCTGCCATTTGAGCGATTACTTCATTTAGTTCCTTTTCTTTTTCGAAAAGAGGGAGGAAAGCATCGCGAAGAACGTCACGCATCGTTCTTCCTTTTGTCAGCACCGTATGCTGATCCAAATAACCGTAATGAACACCTGGTGTCCATTCTACACGACCGCTATCATGAATCAATTGACCAGTAATAATATTCATTAATGTTGATTTACCGACGCCATTGGCACCGACAAGTCCCACATGGTCTTCAGCTAATAATCGAAAGGAAACGTCTTTAAATAAAGTACGGTCTCCGAAAGTATGACTTAAATTTTCTACATTTAGTAAACTCATTTTTTGTAATCCTCGCTTCGTCAAGAATTAATACATTAGTACATCATACTAGATTTTTAAGGATTCGACTAGATTTTTGATGAGAAAAACACTGTAATTTTATTGGAAATAGTATAGGATGCCTAACTATTTGGGTATTTTAAATATAAAAAGGAAAAAGATATGATTGGATTACTAATTGCTATTATTACATTTAATTATTTTGCTTTTAAGAAAAATAAAATTCTAAATGGTAATCAAATCGTCCATGTTTGGACATTCACGATGGCCTTTCAAGCCCTGTTTGATATTTTTGTTGAATTTAGATACCACGGATACTGGTATTTTGACAAAGAAATCGATTGGGCGGGATTGCTTCCACATATATTCTTAGTTCCTGCAGCTAATATGATTTTTTTAAATTTGTTTCCTCATAAATCAAAAGTTATTAAGCAATTTTTTTATATTATTATTTTTGTCATTGCCATTTTAATATATGAAGTCATAACCTTGTTGCCTCCTCCATGGGGATTCTTTCATTACGGCTGGTGGAAACTCTGGCATGCAGCTATACTTGATCCGTTTTTACTTCTTATCGTATTAGGATTTTATAAGTGGATTTGTAAGTTAGAGAGGGATGCATGCAAATCTCCAAAAACTTAATTATGAAAAACTAATGGGCCGCACACGTGGCTCTTTTTGAAATTAAGAAGGATTAAAAAAATAAATAATGAAAATGCTTAAACATCCGAATAACCTTGTCCATATAATAGTAAATAAGCGTGGAAGGGGGTAATAGTTTGGCGACCAAACAAGAGGGAATTACTATAGGGACCATTTCTGGAGGGATCGTAAACTTTGGTGGGGCATTTATTATTTCTCCAGTCACGGTAACAAATTCAAATTCCGATTCCGGTAGTGATAATACAGGCACTGATATTACGACCCGCACTGGTTTAAGTTCCACAACGAAAAGAAACATAACTGAACTCTTAGAAATGATTAAGGCGATGCTTTGAATAGCATCGCTATTTATGATACTAACTTAATAAGCTTTTCTGGCGTTTCGTATGTATGAGATGCTCAGTAGCATAACCGGAATAAAACGTCCGATCCAATTTCCTGTTATTTTTTGAACATAACTCGTAAAAGGAATATCCGGATAAAACATAAACAGACGGTGGTAAACGAGGAAGAGTAATAGACCAAAATTAATCCAAGTGAAACCGCAATCCAAGTATCTTGTTTGGCTTCCGCTCCTAATCCAAAAAGAATAGCACTACCCATTTCAAACAATGTTACGAGCACAAAGAGTTGAGAGCCGCTTATTTTTGCCTTTTCCATGTCTAAACCTCTCTCCGTTAACGCCAATAAGTAAAAATAACTCAATCAAATGAAATCTCAGTTTTTTTATTCACTGTTCAGGATCCATACTAAAAGTATTCCCTCATTATTTAAAAAAAGGCATACATTTCCTAAAACAAAACAAAAAAAGTGGATACCCGATGTATCGACTTTTTTTTGTTTTGCGTTTTACATAACAATTTTCCCAACAAGAATAGGCAGAGAACACACAGAAGCATGGATAAAGTTGCTAAGTCACAATAGATCTAGGGAGGTATTAAAAAAAAATGGCGAATACGACTGATTAAAGTCCTGCAAAAAATTAAATAAATTCTACTAACCTGAAATTTTTCCCAATGGAAAATTAGTACAATTAAAATATTTTGAAAAGGTAATAAGTACCAACCAGAGGGAGGGAATATTGTGCATGTAGCAAATGGTAAAATTGTATTAGATTTATCCATTCGAGATACGAACTTAGAAAATTTATTAATATTAACAAAGGGAATCAATAAATATAATATCGAACTTTATGAGATTGATATCTTAACCAGCTCAGGGAAAGTGTATAGTTTTAAGGTAGATAATGTTGTTGTAGAATGGGTTGGAATCTTTGAAGCGTAGATTACATGTGAAAAATAAACATTTAATTAAAAATTTGGAAAAATTAGGTATTGCAAATGTAAAATATATAATATATTTAAATTAAAGTTCATCCATTGGGAGGAATATTATGGTTCAATTAACTCCATTTATGTACACACCGCGTTATGCACCAGATAAACCTTTTCTTGTTTATTCTGTGAATTGTGACAGTCCTGAAACAACAATTGGATTTATACAAGGGTGTTGGAAATGTACTCATTGTGGAAAAGGAAATCAATTCAGATTTTATGTTAATTCTAAAAATAGACACTTAGCCAAATGTCCAGATTGTAATGAAGAGTTTGTTACAATTGAGGAATAAGATTGAAATCTATCAAAATGATGTTCAGACCTCTAAGTATAAGAATAATCACAAAGTTGATGCGTAAAGTTGAATGGAAATATCTCTCTGATGATTAAGTAATTCATAATTTGAAGTATGAAGAAAGAGGATGGAAAGGAGAAATAATTCAATTTTGAATTTTGATATATTTAAGAGTGAGACGCAAATATGACGAACCAATTATCAGGTTTCGTCTGCTTTTCTATTACCTATATTCAATTTTTATTTGTTCTTTGGCAATTTGATAGTATCAAATTGCCAAAGGACAAAGTATACTACACAATCTCTAGTCTGCAAGTATAAATTAAAATCCAAGAAAATGATTTTAAGAAGGTAAAGCAATTTCAAAACATCTTAAAACGTCAACTGACAAACATGACTTAATTTGAATGAACAATTAGTCTGAAAAGAGGTGAAAAAAAAGCCCTTAATGAGCCTCCTAATAGTTAATCTAATTCAATTTTCTTAACATTTAAGAAGTTTTTAATACCAGTTTCAACAGTGCCTAGTTTTCTATCAATATAACTATGAGGTTCTGATGTTTCTATATACCCTTCTAACTGTTGTTCAATCACATCACACAGCATTCCTGATATTCGACATAAATGGTCAATTGCATTAAGTAATTGAAGTTCAGTAAGCCCCTGCGTTTGATCTAGTTTGATAATGAGTTACTTGATAGAAGATATGATTAAGTCTTTGGTCTAATACCCTCATGTCATCAATCGTAAATTTTTCCTTTAAATTTGCCATAGTAACCATACCCCCTAAGAATATTTACAGTATAAAGTTATCAGATTGGTAAGGTAAATAGAATACAATGTGATGTTTCTTTACGTGAAGTTAACATTTTCTTTAACTAATAAAATTTGAAAGTCCGGAACACTTTAAGCAAGAACT
>NZ_JAGGQR010000099.1:0-5401 GCF_018613205.1 Bacillus sp. ISL-46 | reverse complement strand
GATTCTTGTACTAAACTGCCCTTTAGTCCAATAAGCTTTGCACCAAAAACCTGTATAAAAATTAGTATTTATACAGGTTTTCTTTGAGAAAGGATTCATTAAGAATATTAAACATGCTACAAAAACATTTATGCCCGCCATTTCATGTAAAGTTGATGCGGAGAACAACTCTGCTAAACAATGTTTTCATTATAATGAACACATCACTCCACTATTTAGATATTGGTCAATGTACCTGGAAAAACATGGACATACTAGACCATCAACTTTTGGATATTTTAAGGTATCTAAAACACTATTACTTTTGTTATAGGGAGTATTTTCTTTGGGTTTGTTGGCTTTTTTAGTTTATTTGGAGTGAAATACACATCGTCTTACTCCCTTATAGGTTTTGTGTTGTTCTTCTTTGTTTTAGGTGGTGTAGTGGATTTATTCTCTATAGCTTTTATCAAGCTGTTATCCCAATATATATCAGGTAAATATAAATTATTTATCACACGAATGGTTATTGATTGTACATTTACTTGGTTTGCATTACATTCAGTAGATGAATTTATGAATAGTATTACAATTCCATTGAAAACAGAAATCGTTGCCGTTTTATTATTATTCATTATTGAAGTTGCCTTTGATGATAAAGATAAAAATAAAAAGTAATTTTCTAATTAAGTCTTTTTCATATGTGCTTCTTCTTCAACTAAGGGTGCTTGAGTTTAATAAGAGTTGCTGCGGCGACTCTTTTTGTTGTTCCACTAACGGTCAGAATAGTTGACAAAGGTATGGTAAAACCTAACAAGAAACGAATATCAAATTGATGAGGTGTAATTGGTGACCTACCAAGAAGGATTGAAACAAATAGATAAAGCAACTCAACAAATAACTGAAGCAAACCGATTAGTTGTTGAAGCAATAATGAACGCTTTTTTATTTACTTGGCAATGGTGGATTGCTTTAATCATGTTAATTGTTCCCTGGATTATTTGGGGGGTATTCCGTAACCGAGAAGGTTCAGCTCGTATTTTTTCCGCTGGTTTATTGATGATGGTTATATCAGAAATGCTTGATACATTTGGCATTAATTTTGGAAAGTGGGTATACCCTGTGAAATTAGTACCAGTAGCAACTCTAAACTTTCCATTTAGACTTTCGGTTTTACCTGTGTTTGTAATGCTACTTTTACAATTTAAGCCTCGCTTTAATCCCTATATTAAAGCAATTTTTTTTGGAGGATTAAGTGCATATGTGGGAATGCCAATGTTGGCTATGATTGATTTATATAAGAAAATTGACTGGACTTATACCTATTCGTTCTTTATTTTAACTTCAATGTATTTATTGGCTCATTGGTTTAGTCGATTGAATTCATTTGGAAAAACCAATAAAAACTAAAGAAAGACAAATAGAGATAGGGGATGAAGGTTAGTCACCTCCCCATATCTCAATGTTTTGAGTAATTCAAGTCTATATAAACAAAAGGTTAATTATGTACCAATAGCAAAGCAACTAACGGGTGCTTTAGTTAAAGAAGACCATCATTTTGTTAAAGACATATAAATATTAAGAGTAAAGATAGTAAGGATTGATTATCCCTACTATCTTTTTTATCTTAAAGTATAAATTAAATATATATGGTAATTATGGATAGTTTATGATAATTTTAGAACATAAGTTCTAAAATGTATATTCCTGTTTTTAGAGGAGGACGTAGCCTCGGTGCGAGGACAGCACTCCGCAGAACGATAGTTCGAGGACCTTGAACTTTAAGTGTATTTAAAGGAGTTATCATCTAAATGAAAATATCCCAGAAGAAAAAAACATTAAAGGATAAATGGCATGAGGTTATATCGATTAGAGAAGCACAAACGGATAATGGGATAATGTATTACCTTATGGATGAAAACCTAGACTTTATACCATTGATAAAAGAATATCTCGATATGATACAAGCTAGAGCAGAACGAGAAGTATCCCCTAATACGATAAGAACATACTGTTATAACTTATGGTATTTCATGGTGTATTTGAAGATAAAGGGATTGAACATATTAGACTTAGATGGGAAATCAGATATTTTAACTAACTTCAAATTATGGCTCAAGAACCCGTATAGATTTTATGAAAATGTAGAAATGTTAGATTATGAATGCGTAGAAGATGACCTTAAAGTTTCTACTGTTAATGCCATCGTAGATAGAGTAAGCTCTTTATTTCTGTGGCTTAAAGCTAGTGGAAGGATTAAAGACAATCCTGTTGTTTATCGTAATGTCATGGTTACCAATGCGATGAGAGATAAAGATATGTTATCCCATACTCGGAGAAACAGGACCGTTCAGAAGAACACCCTAAAATCAAAAGAACCCCATATTATTCCTAAAATTATTGACCAAAAGGATTTTAAGACGTATCTGGAGGCGATTAATCTCTTACGAGATAAAATCATTCTCTTAGTTCTTAAAGAAGGAGGATTAAGGTCTGGTGAGCTTCTTGGAGTAAAGCTTGAGGACATTGATTATGGCGAGCAAGGAATACATATTCGTTTCAGATCAGACAACGAAAATGGTTCAAGGGCTAAGGCTGGGTATGGCAGGGACAGGTTTGTTCACCTCCCTCCTGATATTATGGTTTTGATAGATAGGTATATTAGTAGCGATTGGGTGAATAGTGACCCCGTTACTGATTTCCTGTTCGTTGTGGTGAATAGTAACAACTCTATCCATAATGGTAAACCGATGAAGAAATCAACGCTTACTTCTATCCTTAACTTTTACAACAAGAAAACGGGGATTAAGTTAAACACTCACAAATTGAGACATAGCCACGTTACTGAACTAGCAAGAGAATATATCAGCAAAGGTGAACCTATCAATTGGAAATACATCCAAGAAAGGGTTGGTCACAAAGATGTTGCAACCACAATGCAAATATATGCCCATTTAAATTCAGATGACCATAAAAAAGAATACCAACGAATGAGTGAGTATAGAGAAGAGAAACGTAAGGAGCGAGAAAATGGCAAAAATTGAAGCAGCAAATTCATCAAAAGCAAATAACTCGAAGAGTTTGGGAACAAAGGCAATCGTTTCTTCGTTTCCTGTTGCAGCTATTGATACCTCTTGGATGACGAAGGCACAGAAGAAGTTTTTTGAAGTGATACAAAACCCCTTAAATCGAGATAAAAAGTACAATGAGATTTCTACTCTAGTAGGATATAAATCTTCTGGACCTTGGTATAAAGCTATAAAAGATGAACGATTCGCCGACCTTTTAGAAAATATGAGTGTTCAGGTAAGACATAATGAAGATGCCTATCCTGCCCATCATGAAGTGAAATACATCAAGAACCCAAAGGAACGAGAGGAATATCTCAAACAAGATGTTTGGGACATGAGAAGATTATTTAAGGATTTTCCCAAGCACAGACCACCCCGTGCCTTTATTGTACAGTTTTCTAGAATAGAGAATATCCATTTTAGAGAAATTGTAAAGAGATATTTTATAAATATGCTTGGAGGATGGCAAGCAAGAACATTCCAAATTTACTTAGACTACATACAGGCATTTTCAAATATTTTGTATAATAGATTTCCAAGCATTCAGTCTTTTAAAGAATTAGATAGACAGGAACATATTGAAAAAGTCCTACCTGACATTTATTCTCTGTCTAACAATCAAGCAAGACATATAATAAAAAACATTAGTTCTATGTTTCACTATATGTACACGAATAAATGGTCCGATGGACCAAAAACAGAAGCTTTATTAATTAGCTATGACACACCTAAAACAGAAGAGACTTTGCCAAGACCTATTCCACCACACATCAAGATGAAACTGGATGATTTTTTGGAGAATACTATTATTCCCTTATTGGAAGATGGTATGGATACGCCGATTATATCTCCAACTTACTGGGATTTAATCATCATTTTGCGCTATACAGGAAGACGTTTTGAGGACATGGCTCACTTAATTGCAGATGGAAGTGATATTGATTGTTTGAAATACGATTTAGATGAAGATCCACAACTTTATCTTGACCATCGTATTGCAAAAATCAAAAAAGACTTGGTTGTACCATTAGCACATCTCAAGGACTCAGAAGGCAGAAATATAGTTGAAAGAGCAATTTTACGTCAGAAGAATCGAGTAAAAGATTTACCTCCAACTAAATCAGACAAACAAAAGTATTTATTCAGAGAAATAGTTGCTTATGATGCGAAAAACAATCCAGTCACGGAAGCCGTCAGTTATAACTCCGTGTATAGCAACACGCTGCCCAAAGTATGTAATCAAATACCCCTTTCCAATATTGGTGCAGAGTCTGGTGATATTTATAAAGTTACACCACACCAGTTCAGGCATACGGTGGCTACTGAAATGATTGATGCAGGAGTAGATATTTACGCCGTTAAAAACTTTTTAGGACATTCATCAGTTGCCATGACAGAGAAATACGTTAAGGTTTACCAACAAAGGTTAAAGAAGGAGTTTAAAGATAAACTTCTTAAATCTGATGCCACAGGTATTAAAGACAATCTGCCTGAACAAGAGGAAATTTTCGGTGATAACAAATGGGTTAAGAACAAGATTATCGCTATTTTCGATCAAGGAGATGGGTGTTGTGAACACCCATATAAAATGCCCTCCTGTCCTCATCAGGTAGCTTGTAAAACATGTATTAAGAAGAAGATACTCCCAAGACACAAAAATGCCGTTTTAGACACCATAGACGCATTTAAAACTCATCGTGACCACGCCAAAGCAGTTGGACTTACTGAAAAGGTTGAGGAATTTGATAAAGTAGTACAGTTCCACAAAACCGCACTAGAAATCATTGAAAAAGGTGAAACGTTTGAAGCAGCAAAACATTTCTATACAGGAGGTGTTCATTGATGGCTAATATGAAGCCAAACACCTCCAAAATGGTTGAAACAAAGAAAATGGAAAGTGAGTCAAAGAAACAAGCTGTTTTAGCAGTTTTAAAGGAGCTAACCCTCCTTGATGACCCTGTTAACAATCCCATTTCAAAAGCAGAAATATGCCGTAAGGCAGGCGTGAGTAAAACATTCTTATATTCTTATCGGGAAGAGCTTATAAAGCCAATCGATGAAGCGATTAAGAAACAAAATCAGAAGTTAAAGGTAATCACTAAAAAACAGACGTTCAGTGAAAGTTCAAAGGATAAGTTAATTGAGTCCCTAAAAAGAAGAATAACTGCACTAGAAGAAGAAAACAAAAAACTGAAAAAAGATAACTCCCTTTTACTTGGAAAATTGGCGAATAAATAGAGCTAGTGAAATTTTCTTATTGAACTAACGGTAGCAGGTTACTTTAAGAATGATTATAATTGAATAAAGAACTTAACTCAGAGGTGTTGCTATTTCTTAATTAAGGAGGTATA
>NZ_JAGGQR010000009.1:0-194497 GCF_018613205.1 Bacillus sp. ISL-46 | reverse complement strand
TAATATGGTACCTATAGATAGGACACTTAAAAAAGAGTGTTTTATCTATAGGTATTTTTTTATATACTTGAATCTTAAAGATATGGGGATTAGGGGACCGCTATGAGCAAAATAACATTTTCAGATAAAGAAATAAAAATACTTCTAAAAAATCAAAATGTGCAGCGCGTAAGTAGTTTAGCTATTACATATTCGGATGATTTTAAAAATAAATTTATGGATGAATATCTGGCAGGTAAACTCCCAAGGCAGATTTTTGAGGAGAATGGCTTTGACATAGACATTATAGGTAAAAGGAGGATTGAAAGGTCTGCATATAGGTGGAAAAAAGCATATGAAAAAGATGGTTTAATTGGGCTTTCAGATGGTCGAAAGACAGCTTCCGGTAGGACTTTGAATCGAGATCTTTCTCAAGCAGAAATTATAGAAAGGCAGGAAGCAAGAATTAAGTTGCTGGAAGGTCAGGTAGAGCTTTTAAAAAAGCTAGAAACGACAGAAAGGAGGTTGCTAAACGCCGGTCAAAACTTAGAAACAAGTAAAATATTTCAGTTGATTTATGAAACCATAGAACAAAATCATTTTAAGCATATGACAAAGTATTTTTGTGAACTTTTAGAGGTCTCTCGTTCTGGATATTACAGCTACCTAAAAGCAGCCGATAGCCGACTAGAGAGGGAACTAGAGGACTTAAAGTTGAAAGAAATTATATTAAAGGCGTTTAACCGACGGGGATATAAGAAAGGTTCACGTTCCATCAAAATGATACTGATACATGAATATGAACATAATTTTAGCAGAAAAAAGATTCAAAGAATCATGAACAAGTATGAGATTGTTTGCCCCCATAGGAAGGCAAACCCTTATAAAAAAATAGCAAAGGCAACGAAGGAACATCAGGTCGTTCCAAACAAGTTAAACAGAGAATTTAAGCAAGGAATCCCAGGAAAGGTATTATTAACCGATATTACATATTTGCCATATAACGGAAAGGATATGGCCTATTTGTCAACCGTAAAAGATGCCTCCTCCAATGAGATATTAGCTTATCATGTTTCAGACCGAATCACATTAGATATCGCAACCAAAACCATCCATAAATTAATGAATAACAAGAAAATTAGTTTACATTCTGATTCTTTAATCCATTCAGATCAAGGCAGCCATTATACAAGCCCAAGATATCAAAAACTGTTAAAAAAATATGAACTAGGTCAGTCTATGTCTAGGCGAGGTAACTGTTGGGATAATGCCCCGATGGAGTCTTTTTTTGGGCATTTAAAGGATGAGATAGACTATCAGTCTTGTAAAACATTAGATGAACTAAAGGCGAAAATAAATCATTACATGGTTTACTATAACAATTATCGATATCAATGGAATTTAGAAAAGATGACCCCTATTCAATATAGGAATCATCTTTTAGCTTCATAACTCTTTTTTTCATGTGTCCTTGACACGGGTGCCAGATTACTTCTTTACTACCCTTTTTTTATTTTTAACATCGAATTAGCATTTACCTGAAATTCATATGGCACTTTAACTTCTTCGACTCTACATCCATTGCCAACGAGATAGCTTATTAATTTATCTAAATGTTCATATCGTTTTCCTTCCAAATCAACTAAAGGGAAAATACGAATTTCCTCTTTAGTAACCCTCAAAAACTCATTTAGCGTTTTTATATGAAATTGGTAATCTAATCGGTCAGCATACATAAATAGAAAATGTGCAGAAAGAAGAATATCAAATTCTGCATCCTCAAACGGCAAAGAAGGTAAAGTGACGGGAACATATCTTTCACTCGATTCCCTCATATCTTTGGCACAATCTTTTAAGGCACTTAAACGATGTTTTTTAAGGCCTTCTATATCTTTAAAATAATCCCATATATAATTTCCTTGTGCTTTTTGCATATGCTCCATTGCGTGTTCAATATCCTGGAGACCTTTATTTTTAAGGTCTTCAATCGAATGATAATACGCAATATCACAAGCTGTAACATCTAAACCTGATTTATTACTAACAGCAGTAAACGAACAAGCTCCTGCTGGACAATCGAGTATTTTCTTTCCTTCTAGTTCTTCCTTTGAAAGTGAAAACAAATCCAAATACTCTTCAAAGGTTCTTCCAATAAATATAATTCGTTCTAAATCTAATTTTGTACTCTGCTCAACTCTACTCAACTAAACTCACCTCTTACAATAAAATTAGATATATATTATCACAGTCAATTGGTAATGTTAACCTTTTTTCCTTATTAACCTGCACCGTTAATTGATTAATTTAGAACTTCGATTCACTTTCTAATAATTCCTTCTCTTATTCAAGATAATGGCCCTAAAATGAAAATAAGCGCTGATCCTTGTTCAAGAAAAGCGCCCGATTGCTTAATATCACTTTTAAAATACAAAACCACATGTCAGTCCACAAAACCCCCAGCAACCAAAAATGTTGATTGCTAATTTAAACCTAAATAATAGGTAATTATCGTTCGGTATTATTCTTTCTACTTACATTATACCATTATTTACAAATTACTTGTAGACTACTCTTTCTAAAATTAACATACTATAGTTATATATAAATCTAAAAATATGAGGGGTGTATCAGTATGAATGACAAAAAAGATGTCTTAGATAATGGTCCTTTTTTTCATGGTACTAAAGCAGAACTAAAAATTGGGGATTTATTAGAACCACAATACTTATCAAATTACCAAGATAAAAAATCTAACTATATATATTTTACTGCAACATTGAATGCTGCTAAATGGGGTGCTGAATTAGCAAGATCTAAATCAAAAGAAAGAATTTATATTGTAGAACCATTAGGTGATTTTGAAAATGATCCGAACTTAACTGACAAAAGATTTCCTGGAAACCCAACACGTTCTTATAGGTCTAAATCTCCTTTGAAAATAATAGCCGAATTAAGTTCATGGGAAAGACATTCCGACGAAGAAATAAATCATATGCTTACATCTTTAAAAAAGTTAAGTGAACAAGGAAAAAATGTAATATACGATTAATCCTTAAAATCGGGCTTTGGTAAACGGTTTAAAATGCGGAATGGAATCAATCTCATGAACCAATTCAATGAGTAACATGGAACTTATAATCTAGTACATATCGTTAGATGGAGCGCGGAAGCAGGGAAACTTGCACGTTCCGTGTGGAGCTGGGGAAAAGCCGGAGATTACATCAAACGCTTACCTATTACTGACGATAGGCTTGCATGCCTGATGAAACAACGGCTTCAGCCTTTCAAGACCAATCATGCCCACTGAGGCTCCAAGTCAAGCTTTTAAACGCTTATCTACTGTTACATGTAAACAATGATAAAAGATGCACCATATCAATGTTTAGAAACGAATACTGAATATAATGGCCCAATAACAAAAAGACACGCATTCATACATGGGTGTCTTGTTATATATTGAAGTTAATTTATTTAGCCTAAAATATTTACTGTAAAAATCTTGTCTCAACTTTCCACTCAGTTGTGCATATATTTTGGTGGTTTCACTCTTCTCATGGCCAAGCAGGCTTTGGATCACTTCAAGTGGTGCACCGTTGTTCATCATATGTGTAGCATAGCTGTGGCGTAACTGATGTGGATGTATACTCTTTTTTATGCCGGCACGGTTCGATATTCGTTTGATAATATATCGTAAGTTATCAATACTCATCCGCCTTTTTGGCCTTCGTTCCGTAATAAATAAACAAGGCTCTTCATCATCTCGTTCATCTAAATACCTTTTTAACCAAATGGAGCAACGGGTATTAAAGTATACTTCTCTTTCTTTATCACCCTTTCCGTGTACAATGACTGTATTCGACCAAAAATTAATATCATCGCGATTTAATTTTACAACTTCTCCAATACGGCAACCAGTTGAATACATAAACTCAAATAGTGCATTCTCCATTGTTGTATGACATGCTTCTCTAAGATGTTCAATCTCCAGGTCTGAAAGGAATTTTGGAATTCTTTTACCCAATTTTGGCTCTTTTAATTTAACAGCAGGATTCTTTGGAATATATCCTTCTTCATGTGTCCATTTGAATATTGACTTAATGCAACGAACCCTATGCCCTAAACTAGATGGCTTCAAGTGATTTCCTTCCTGTACTAGATATTCTTTTAGTTTCTCAGTAGTCAATTCACTCATATCCATATCACCGAAGAACCGTAATAAAAGATTATATTGAAAACAATATGTTTTTAATGTAAGGGATGAATATCCTTCTATTCTTTTATCTTGTTGATATTTTTTCCACGCTTCGGATAATAACATAATTCTTTCACTCTCCTACTGTATAAATCCATTAATCTAGATTCTATTATGTTCAAGGAGCGTTGATTTTATACTCGAGATATTCAATAATCGCAAGCTTAGATATTTTTTTCAAACCTAAAGAAACTTTTTTATACAAGAAAAGGACCCTTTTCTTTACATAGGAAAAGCGCCCGTTTGTTGAATAAACTTAGTATTTGACATTAAAAACTCAAGTAGATATTATAGATATATTAAATCCACAATAGGAGTAACAATATGAAGTTAACAAAAGCTACGAACTATGCTCTTCACACAATGCTATTATTAGCAGTTAATCCACCCTATGAGCATATTGGTGTGGCAAAATTAGCTGAACGCCAAGAAGTTTCAACGACATATTTATCTAAAATACTAACAAAGTTAGTAAAGTCGGGTATGATTGAATCTGTCTCAGGTGCAAATGGTGGTTATAAATTAAAACCGGGTTGGGAAGAACTTTCATTACTCGATGTTATAAAAGCTATTGAAGGTTTGACGCCTATTTTTGAGTATTGTCTCAGCCATAATCCTGATTGCTTAATTCAGAAAGCGATCGAATCAGCCGAGGAAAAGCTTTTAAATGAATTGAATCAAACACGTATAGTTGACCTGGCTAACAAAATGAATGAGAAATCTATATAAATAATGATTTCTTTTATCTAAATTGTAGATATTAAAACTCTATAATGTATGTTATACAAGGAGGAAAATAATTTTATGAATAAATATGATTGTATTGTAATTGGTGCAGGACCTGCCGGATTAAGTGCAACCTTAACTTTAGGGAGAGCGCGTAGAAAGATTGCCATATTTGATAATGGAACAAATCGAAATCGTGTAACGCAAGAGTCACATGGGTTTTTAACAAGAGATGGAATTAAACCACAAGAATTTAAAAATATAGCCATTAAAGAATTAGAATCTTATCCTTCTGTTGCCATTTTGAATGAGACAGTTATTAAGGTATATAAAGATGTTCAAAAGGATTTATTTTTAGCCAATACATCGAACAATACATCTTATATAACAGAAAAAATACTTCTAGCTACCGGTATACAAGAAGAATTTCCCTTATCACAGATTAGACAATATTATGGTAAAAGTTTATTCAGCTGTCCATATTGTGATGGTTGGGAGCTGAGAGACAAGCCGTTAGCTATAATTGCAGAAAATAATGAACACATTATTCATATGACTAAATTGGTTTTTAATTGGTCGAAGGATTTAATCGTTTTTACTAATGGTCATCAACTATCCAATAAAGTGCGTAATGATTTTGAAAGTAAAAAGATTAAGGTTTATACAGAAGTTATTAAAAACTTACATGGAGATAATGGCAACTTAGAAAGTATTGAATTAGAATCAGGTGAAAAAATTCTAAGAAGTGGTGGCTTCGTAGTTCCAAGTTTTTATCGCCCAAATAAATTTGCTGAACAATTAAATTGTCAAGTTGATGAAAACGGAGGAATTATCACAGACGGTGCTGGGCGAACAACAGCAAATGGGATATATATTGCAGGCGAAACTGAAAAGGCAGGACCCTCTTCTTTGATGATTGCTGCAGCCGACGGCAATAAGGCTGCTTCAAGCATAAACATAGATATAACATTAGATAGATTTTAAAATGTAAGCTGATGAGTTATAAATGCAAACTCATCAGCTTTTTTATTATGAGGTCTAAAAACTTAAAAGACTTACTCCATTAAATGACCCGTTTGTGGAATAAAAAGTGCAATTGAACCTGGCTCCTTTTTGTTGAAAATGTATAGCTTAAAATTCCTCAATCCTAAAACCCTAACATCACCCCGATGAAGCATGGGATTTCATTCGAATTTCGTAGGTGCTGAAGACTTTTCCATATAAATAAGCAAAACTAAATTGTAAACCGGAAGCTATGTAAAAAGGCAGGGCCAGTGAACCCAATCCAAAAAGATAGCCGGTGAAATACGGTCCAATCGATATGGGTAGCCTTATTGAAAAGATATTGATGCTTGATGCGAAACCACGGCGCATGTCACGAGTCAAACTCACACTCAACGCTTGCTGTGCCCCTTGTGTACCTCTGTTTAAAGCCGTCCGAATGATATACAAGACAGAAACAAGTGCATAGGACGATAGTAAGGGCATCAAAATCAAAAGCAGGCTTGCAATGAAACGAACCAGCACAATGGACCATATTGTCCCGTGTTTGTGTGATAATCTTGCTTGTAAAACCGAGGTAACACCTGTCGCAAAAAACGTGGCAGCCAATGTGCCTCCAATCTGGATACTGCTTACCCCGAATTTAGCCGAAAACCAATAAGACATCATCGGTCCCGTAAGCCCAATGGCAATCCCGTTAAGGATGTTAATCGCAGCCAGCTTTAAGACCGCAGAATTTTCTTCGCGCAGGATTCTCTTTTCCTGATTCCCTGACTCCTCTTTTATATATCTTGGTTGTTTATCAATTTTTCCTTCCCGAATGGTTAAAATGATTGACGCGGTAAAAAGCGATAAAACGAAGATAAAGAAGAATATAGGACGATAGGAAGAGACTCCCGGAAGGTTATGATTCCATAAGGCCGTGATCCCTGCCAGCACGGCACCAACCGCCATTCCGAAAAAGCTAAGAGCATTATTCAGACTGTATACCTTTCCACGCTCTATTTTTGGGATAAAGGCCGCCAGCCAAGCCTGCTCCGCCGGGGCACACAGACTGGGAGAACCTGCGTCCGCTTTCCCAAAACCTGAAAGTGTGATTGCAATAAATAACAAAATAGTATCTGTAGATAATATCCCAGTCAACGCACATCCGGCTGTTAATAGTTCAGAAAAAAGGATAAAGGGTTTTCTCCCCAATCGATCGCTATAAATACCTATGAGTGGGGCTAGTCCTACACCGAGCAAACCTCCGGCAGCAAGCACACTTCCAATCGCCGCCGTGCTCCAACCCAGTGCAGCGAGGTATAGAGACAAATCAACAACCAGCATGCCTTGTCCAATACTTCGTATGGCATTGACCAGCATTAGTTTTCTAGCCGCCGGATGAATTTGTCCAGCTCCTATATCATCTTTCTTACCAAACACAAACTTCAACTTTATCACTTCTTTTCTATTTTTCTTACATGCAATTTTAATAAATATGGGGTGATATCGATAAACCGTGGGTTATTGTTACTCTACTTAAAAGAGTTCCAAATCATCCTGTCATTTATGCACAGCCATTACGGTTTACCTATAAAGGAAACATCACAATGTGTGTGCATAATGTCTTTAGAAAACACAAATAGCGGATACAGCATAAGATGTTTAAAATGGTGGTGTTGGAAGCAAAATAATGCGAAAGGAGATTGATTAAAAACGAGGATAGTTTATTAGAGAGGGAAGGAAACGACATGGTTAAGCAACCAAACAAATGGAAGGAATTATACAAAATCTAAAACAAAAAATCTATATCCTGTATCTGGCATACCGTCATCCGAAAACACCATGGTATGCTAAAGCATTTTCACTATTAATAGTTGCCTATGCATTAAACCCAATAGATTTTATCCCAGATGTGATTCCCGTATTAGGTTATTTGGACGAAGTAATTCTGCTTCCCTTGGGGATTTTAGGAGCATTCACTCTAATACCGAATCATATCATGTATTGCAAGAATGTCGGGTGACAGCAAGCCAAGCCCCTAAAAGGCTGCAAAAAAATTGGACTGCAGCGATTATCATCCTTCTCATTTGGATTAGTCTCGCGACATCGATTCTTTTCAAATGGGTTATTTGAAAAGAATCGATAAAAAAGGTGCCAAAGGTTATGTATGGGTCCCCCTATAGCACCAAATTTTCATTGCTTATTTTTTTTCCGCCTTTTTGATACAGGTTTTTCTGTAATATGCCTTCGATAGATCATTGGTGATGATTGTATCATGGGGTTGCTATTGGCCTCTTGTATAGCCTTTTCAATCAGATGATGTTTTGGCGCCCATTGGCAGACTGGATCCGTCGCATATGCATCCCCAGTTAATGCAAAAGCCTGACAACGGCAGCCACCACCGTCCTGGTGTCTTAGTTCACAGGAAAGACAAGGTTCGGGCATCCATGCATCACCGCGGAAACGGCTAAAGGACTCCGATTCATACCAAATATGCCTTAAAGACGCCTCTCGGACATTTTCAAAAAATAATCCTTCAATTATCCCAGCTGTGGGGCAAGGAAGGACAGCCCCGTTAGGTGCTACCGTAAGACCGATTGCGCCCCATCCCCCCATACAATGCTTAGGTGCCGATGCGTAATAATCAGGAATGACCCAAATGATTTCCATTTTTTTCTCAAGCCGAGTTTTAGCAGATTCATAGATTTCACGGGCACGCTCAATCTGATCCCTGCTTGGCAGCAGCCGCTCCTGATTAAGCAAAGCCCAATTATAATACTGCGTGTTCGCCAGCTCCAGACGTTCAGCTCCCATTTCCTCAGCGAGTTGAATGATCTCATTTAAATAATCAAGATTCATCCGGTGTAACACGACATTTAATGACAAATGCAATTCGGCCTTTTTTACCGCATTGGCAGCTTCCCGTTTCTTCTCAAAGGCTTTATACCCGCCGATGAGGTCGGAAAGCTTCGCTTCCCCGGCCTGGAAGCTCACCTGCACATTTTCTATACCAGCCTCTTTGATCCGGGCTGCCTTTTCGGTTGTTAATCCTATGCCACTTGTAATGAGATTGGTGTACATTTCTAATGAATTTGCGTGGCGAATCAGGGCCTCCAAGTCGTCGCGTATGAGTGGTTCCCCACCGGAAAAGTGAACTTCCACCACTCCCAAATCGGCAGCCTCCGACAAGACACGGTACCAGTCCTCGGTTGAAAGTTCCATTGCCTTCGAAGCCATTTCTATCGGATTTGAACAATATGGACAATGTAAAGGACAGCGATGAGTTAACTCTGCAAGCAGCGAGTATGGGGGTTCAACCCCATTATTGCTCATTGTTATCAACTGTGTCATGCTTATGGATCACCACCCATCCTTGATCCTCCATCTCCCGAAGAAACTCAGAAATGTCTGCCTCCATCATTTTCAAATCGGGCAACGAACCTGTACTCATTGCTTCTGTGCCTGCCTGCAGTGAAGTCCTTATCTTTTCGGTGATGGTGTGAACCGTTCGGCTCCCATCACATAGAGTAAGGATAGATGCGGCGGTTTCGTTTAAGACCAAAACCTTTTCCGGTAACAATAGGAGATGCTTCTCTCTTACCTTATCAAATTTTAGTCGCGCTTTTACTGCAAGGTTTGGAACGCTGCTAGCTAAAATTGGCTCCACCACCAATCATTTTATTCTCCTGGCTAAAGCCAAAACTATCAATCACTCTTTAGGGGGAAAAGCTTTTTCAATGGCATCAAGCTGCACCCATAACACATCACACTTGAATCGTAAAGCTTCGACAGCCCGCCGTTGGTCTTCCGGCGTTTGACAATAGGTCAAAACAAGCTTAAGGGCAGTATCCGAGTCACGCGGTGCTTGCGTCAAGCGATTTTGAAAATAGTCCATGCCTGCACTGTCTATCCACGGATACAGCCGCTCAAGTACCTTAATCCGCTTTGAAATTAGATCGGGTGAAAACAATTCGGTTAACGAGGAGGCAACAGCTTCAATCCACGGTTTTGTCCGCGCGAAGTGAACATAGGCATCTACGGAAAAACGAACGCCCGGCGCGACTCTGTCTTCCCGTACTATTTCTTCCCGGGACAAGCCCACAGCTTCTCCCAATTGCAGCCAGGCTTCAATCCCTCCATCTTCCCCCTGTGTACCGTCATGGTCAATGATTCGCCCAATCCATTCACGCCGAAGCTCCCTTGACGGAAGGTTCGACAAGATGGCTGCATCTTTAATCGGAACCGATTTCTGATAGTAGTATCGGTTGGCCACCCAGCCGCGGATTTGTTCTCGGCTTAATTTCCCCTGGTGCATCGCCGTATGAAAAGGATGTTTATCATGATAGAAAGAATGCCCGACTTCCTTTAATCGCTTTGTGAATTCTTCCTTCGTCCAAAGCCTTTCACCTTTTATATACAGTATCTTTTCTTGGCTTACTGCCCCACCTTGTTCCAGCATGATCACACCTCCACTTCCATACCGTCATAGGCAATCTCAAAACCAAGTCGTTCCAATGTATCCCTTTCTATAGAGCCCTTCCTTAGAATAGGGTTGCTGTTATTAATGTGGATCAGGATTTTTCGCTCAGCTGGGTATAATGCTAATTTTTCCGCGATCCCTGATTGGCCACTAATTGGTAAATGTCCCATACTTCTTGCGCTTCGTTCCGTTGCCCCCATTTCGACCAATTCATCTTCCGACCAAAATGTTCCGTCGACCATCAAAATATCAGCTTTCTTCAAGCAGGCTTCTATAGCTTGAGAAATACTTTCTAATGTA
This sequence comes from Bacillus sp. ISL-46, assembly GCF_018613205.1. NCBI lineage: Bacteria > Bacillati > Bacillota > Bacilli > Caryophanales > Bacillaceae > Bacillus > Bacillus sp. ISL-46. The sequence continues at coordinate 183,773 of NZ_JAGGQR010000009.1, read as the reverse complement.
GGAAAGTAAGCTAGACATCTGCCGGAACTTTCATTATGAAGAACCAGCCCGACCTCCCAAAAATCCTCTGGGGAATCATCCTCCTTGTTCGCTTGTGTATAAAGCGGCGGTTTTCTTGAAACTGGGACCGTCTCTACGATTATTGCCTCTTCACCTAAATGTCCTACCCGCTGCCTGAAATCAGGGCTAAGAGGCTGCCATTCCCATGAGCAATAGTTTTTTAGCATCGGTAACACCGGAAAAGATGATTGCATACACTTTTTTACAATTTCGGTTCCATAGATAGTTAAACAAGAGCCCTCCCGCAGTGATAATAACCCAATCGTATGGTCGAGCTCGGCATCGGTTAAAATTACTCCGGCTAGAGGTGTTTCTCTTATTCCAGGACCCGGATGCAGCGAGGCAAATGATTCAATCTGTTTAGGAACATCCGGGCCCGCATTGATGAGGTACCAATCCTTTTCATTGGCACTTATCGCAAGAGAGGATTGTAACAATGGCCTTAGTGCCTTGTTTCCTTTCCGAACATCATGACAGTTTGGACAAGCGCAATTCCACTGTGGGAATCCCCCTCCTGCCGCTGTTCCTAAGACTCTAATTCGAATTTGGCTTCAGTCCTTTCACCGGAGATTTGAACATCGTTGTTACCATTATCCCGCCGTTTTCCAAAGAATTTTCCAACCTGCCACCCAATTGCAATATTGGTCAGAGCCATGAGGGGATAAAGCAGATAGTCTCCAATCGGTTCAGGGGTTAGGAGATCAACGACCAACCATCCTCCAGCAGCTGCACACCCAATAATCGCGCCTTTCAATGATTTTAAGTAACGGTTCATTCTCATTTGCACATCCTTCGTGGATTTGGTAAACCGTTTAAAGCATGCACAAGAGGCAAGTAGTGTCTGTGCTACTTACCGACGTAGGAATACATCGTCACCTCACAAGATGTATTGATCACTTTGTACTCAGGCTTCACCCACATGTTGTCTGCCCCCTTTCATGACACTAACAATTATGATCATCTTTCGTGGAGTGATTAATTATCCCTTTCAAATTTATCTTATGTCGGTGGAAACCTCAAAATAACTAGAACTTCGACTTGAAGTTGTCCTAAATTGTTACGAAGTTTTGCAATATATAGCAAATAGGGACAAGAATTATGGAGGCATACGCTAAGAAAAGCGCAAGCGCCTTGTTCAGCCCCGACAAGCGCTGGAGGACCTGACGGTGAAGTCGTTCTTTGACTTCAACGGCAGGTATGAAGCGACCTCGAGGGGCTAGGCGCTGGAGCTGGACAATTCTCAAAGTCGAAAACTTTATACTTTCTTTTTAAAAAAACCTGAGTCCAAATGTTGTTGGACTCAGGTTTTTTATATTTAGATTACTTTCATTAAAAGGTTGTCTATTGGACTAGGAAATGTTACTTCTTTTGAGCCAGCCATTTTGCTAATGCTTTCGCTTTATCATTATTAACAAGACCACCAGGCATACGTCCGCCTCTGTTAATGAATTGATTTACTATATCCTGTTCAGACATGGATGAACCGACATGCTGGAGATTCGGACCGGCTCCCCCCCCTCAAGATTTTATATACGGGATGCTTTTAGGGTTTCAACACACATATTCTAGTAATCAGCATTATTAAGGATAAATCGAATGATCCATTGGCCCTTTTGATTCAATATCCCATGAGTTTTAAATGTCATATGAGGATTTTCAGGTCTGTATTGATGTAGTTGTGCTTCTATCGTTCCTTTATATAAGTTGTTACCTACTTTTTTAAACGTATCGGAATTTTCACGAACTAACGTGTGTTCAATCCAAATATGCGGACTTGCCATAAGGCTTTTGGCATACGGATCTACTTGAATATTCGAATTGGAATGTATTGTATAATTCAGCCTAATGGTATGACCATGGTTTACGATGGAATAGCCATTGAGTGTTAGCTTGATTCCGTTATCTTCAGCTGAACCTAAGCCCTGATTTAGGGATTCGGCACTGGTCAAAGCAGGGGAGACAAAGCCAATGAGCAAGCAAATTAATAAGGCGACACCACTGAATCGCACGGTATATATCGATAGGTTCCTCATTTTACCACCATCCTTATTTTACGTTTATAGGTTTCGCCACTTTATATAGTTTAATTTTTTATAATGAAACAATCTGAGTCCGAATGAAGAGATCGGACTCGGACTGCTTCGAGAAAAAGGGCTTCTGTTGTGGAAAACTGCTTCCTCACAATACATATTATTTCTTTTTGGACAGCCATTCCGCTAGTGCTTCAGCTTCTGCACCTTTAGCTAAGCCTCCCGGCATGCGGTCGCCGCCGTTTAAGATTTGATTCAAGATGTCTTCTTTGGACATAGATTTACCTATGTGTTGAAGATTTGGAGCAGTTGCGCCCTGAAGATTATCTCCGTGACAAGAAACACAACTTTTTTTGTAAACCTTTTCCGGGTCGATAACGACGTCGGCTTGCCCTTGTAATTTAGCATTTTTATTAGGGGAAGCGATCTTTTCCTTACCGCCGAGTCCATAAACCACAACCCTCGTTCCACCAGTAATCACCCCAATATATTGTTTGCCGTCAACCATATAAATGGAAGGGGCCATTTTAATTTGTTTTCCTCCACTTTTCATGCTCCATAATACTTTTCCTTTTTTAATATCGAGAGCATTCACCGTTCCGTCCAATTCCCCGTAAAAGGCAAGACCGGAAGCAGTACTTGTGAATCCTCCATACATCGGGTCGTCGGTTTTGATTTGATAAACTTTTTTACCTGTATTCACGTCAATAGCTGTAATGTTACCAGTAGGATCAACATCTTCTGGTAAAGGAAGTATCTTCGTACCAGGGAAGGTATTGTTATCTTTTGCAATCTCTTTTCGATCTTTTGCTGCTAACATTAAATTCGGGTTATTAATACCTGGAATCAGCACATAGTTGGTATCGGGATCATACGTCTCTGGGGCATAGCTTTCTCCACCTGGCGTACCCGGCCATTGAAGTTTCACTTTACTCTGATCGCTTGGTGGTGTTGAATGTTGAATTTTGACAAATGGTACACCATCATAAATGGTTTTTCCGGTTTTGGCATCCCATGCATACCATTTCCCATTCTTTCCGCCTTCCACCACAATCTTCTGTTTTTTCCCGCCGACCTTGGTATTGAGAACCATCGGTGTCGCGGCAGCGTCATAATCCCATACATCGTGATCAACCTCGGAGGAGGCCCACTTAAATTTCCCCGTATTACTGTCCAAAGCAACGATGGAATCCGTATATGGATTTTTCCCTTTTCGATCTTCATCGTAAAAGTCAGGGGCTGGATTCCCTACTGCAAAATACATCATATCGGTATCTGGATCGAACGACATCGGTGTCCATACGGAGCCTCCGCCCGTATATTTACCCTTCACCCAGCCCTTTCCTCTTTCAGGAATGGTCCAAAACGGTTCTTTCCAGAGTGGTTCAAGGCTATCTGCTTTAAATGCCATAACGAAGCCCCGTGTGCCATTATCACCGCCGCTGCTTCCAACGTAAATGTTGCCATCATAATACATGGGAGCCGAAGATTCATAGTATCGGTTTTCTAATTTAATGGAGGGAACATGATCCCAAAAGTTGACCATTTTTTCCAGTTTTCCAGTTTTCGCATCAAGTTTGGCCAGCCGATTGTCTATCATCAAGACATATACCTTTCCATTGGCCACAGCGACACCCCTACTTGCCACATTGGATTGCCATGGCAAACTATCAAGATGGTCAAGTACCTTCTTTGGAGGTGTCCATGCCCAAAGTTTCTTTCCGCTTGCGGCATCGATTGCAAATACATGATTTTTTGCACTAGTCACATACATGACCCCGTTTTGCACGACAGGGAAATCCTCTTGTAAATTAGGAACATCCTGATTCCATTCTAAGATATCCTGCTGCCAGACAATCCCCAATTTTTTTACATTATCTTTTGTAATCTCTTTATAGGGCACATGTCGGGTATGTTGAAGGTCATAACCCCAATTTGGGAATCCTGTCTCCTTTACCTGATTTGCCTGTTTGGATTCCTTGGTTTCTTCCTTGTTATTTGCATTGTTCTGCTTATTATTCGTTTGACAGCCAACAATGACCATACTGGCCAACAAAACCGAACCTGTTGCCTTTAAAAAACGCCTCACGAAAATACCCTCCTTATACTGCGAAATATTAATATGTAGTGAATTCTGATGATGAACTGTTCCACTTTGTGCTTTATTCCCTCCTGAAGACAATCTTATTTTAATAAGAGCAATGGTATAATTACCTAAAACCTCTTAAATTATACAAATTGTGAACAATCCACCCTTCCCTTTTGTTTGAAATGTGAGAGAGACGTTTTTTTACATCGTCCAATCTGCCTCATGATCGATGACTAATACCCTTAAAGAGCAAACCGTTTCTAATTTCAAAAGTTTTATAGTGCTGTGATGCGTGGACAAAAGCATTTTTTAAGCATAAAAAAGCCCTCCAGCCAAAATGGAGGCCGCTGAAAAACTGCGTTTTTTCTTAGGAATTAGCCAGCCTCATAAAAAAAGACGACTCTCATTCAGATTTTTGAATGTGGAGTCGTCTTTTTTTCAATTTTACCTGGGAATATCCCCAGTTTGAATAGGCTCTTTCAAGTGGTTACTTATATAACCTAAATATAATTTTTGGGTGTATTTTCCGTTTAATTTAATCCAAATTCTTTTATTTTGTTATATAATGTCCCTCTTGAAATCCCTAAAAGGTTAGCCGCTGCACTTTTATTTCCAATAGACAACATGAAGCGAGTCCTTGAATAACGTGTTCTGTCAGTGTTTCTGTATTGCCATATGGACGGGTTCTCCCATATATAACTGCTATTGTCACCTCTTCTTGCTCCTTTTCTTATCCATTAAATTATGTTCAGCTAAAGTACTTATAGCTCTTTTTAATTATATCATCAACCATTATGTACGAATCTCCTTGATCCTTTACAATACTGTTCAAAAACCTATACGATATCCTTACATGAAAAAATCTTCTCAATGAGAAGGGCTTACTCTTTCTCCGTAATAAACCACCCTTCAGGTTTTTTTTCTATAGTAAAAATATCTTCATCGAATTTTTTTCGAAGTGCCTTATATTCCTCATTTTCAATTTTAATCTCTGAAACTCTGATTTGTTTTAGTGTAATTTCGGGCTTTTTGACTTCAAATATCAAATCTTTAAAAATAAAAAAGGTTCTTTGTCGTTTCATTCTCTCCACTTCCTTCCTTTAATATTTCTTACATATAGAATTAGGCAAAAATGAATGAAACCCAATAAAATTCTTAGTAAATTTATTGTAACAAAAGAATCCCTACTCATTCAATAATGGCATATAAAGCTGGACTAAGGAGGATTTCTCAATATTAAAAATTCATGGAGAAAGTAAAACCAATTATTAATTATTCCGTAATTTTTTGAGCAACTGGAAAATCTGACCTCTATGATGTGATTCATGTTCAATCAAATGATACACAACCCACTCAGGTGTGACGTCATATTGTTCAAGTACCCTGGGTTTACGCCACTCTGTTACGTCCATTGAACGAAAGTGGGAAAGAAATACTTCACGAACCTTATGAAGTCGGTGAAAATGTTCTTCTAAACTTTGTCCCTCCATGTGGGCTAAAGAGCCATCTTCGGACCTGTGTTCTAACGGGAACATCGAGAGTATTTCGGAATCCCATTCGGTAACAAGTACCTCTTCATATAACCAATCTGCCTCGATTAAGGCAATGTGATACAATAACGAGCCAATCGTTTGTCTTTCATCCATTTTGGTATCGAGTATCGATTGGCTGATACCAGTTAATTCTGTTAAAAGAGTACGTCGAACATCCTCTAAACACCATAGCCATCGGCCAATTTCTTCATTAAATCCTGGTAATGGAGATACCAGTAAAGTTCTTCTATACAATGAGATCATCCCCTTCTTAATTATAGTAGTTTCATTCTATTAAAAATGGTTGTTTCCTTCTTTTAAATCGCATGTTTTGGTAAATAATGTTGTAAAAACTTAAGGAGAATCATATTTTGTGTAAAATTTACTTTCTAATTTTTTGATATTTATGATTTATTTATCGACTTTTCCCTTCAATCGGCGAATTTGTGAGTTTTATGAGCGAATTTTGGGCTTAAATGAGCGAATTATTTGCTTAAATGGGAGAATTCAGTGTTTTAATGAGCGAACTTGAAAAACAACAATCTATTGACTCCTATCTTTGATAATTAACTCCATAAAAAAAGATGCTTTTCATGGCATCTTTCTTATAATTCCAATATGTCTTACTTGAAATTACTTTTCATATAGATAGTAATCCTGAGAATGGTAACTTCTAAATCCACATGATTCATACAGTCTTAAGGCATGGGCATTTTTGGCCTCTACCTCTAGAAAAATTGGCAGCCCTTTTTGATGCTCCATTCGTACCACTTTAGATAATGCTTTTCTCCCAATCCCTTTTCCCTGAAGTTCGGGAAAAACGGCAAAACCATAAATCCACGCTTCTCCATTCGATTCGGATACACGCATTTTCCCAGCTACTCCTCCATTGGATTCGATGATAAGATGGTGATCACTGCTGTTTTCCCTAATCAGTTGATTAAACTCCCGTGCTTCATTTTCTTCAAATCCAAATCCCAAGACCTCGAGTTGTATTTCTGCTTCCATATCTTCTTTTGAAACAGACTCCCTTAAGGTAACAGTAGAATCTTCGATCAATTCGGTTTCCTGCCATTTCATTTGATATTCAGCAACCTCAAAGGTACATGGAATATTCTTTAAAAACTGCTTGGCTGATTGGGATTCAGTAGGAGCATTTAACAAAATAGTAGAATATCGGTTTTGGACCTCTTCAAGTCCCATTTCCAGTAACTTAGAAAATATCCCTTTTCTACGGTAATCCGGGTGCACTATTCCACAAAGCTCCACTTTATTTCCAAACCCATAGCATCCAAGAAAACCGACCAGCCTGCCATCTTCATAATGGAAGAAGTCTTCCTTTTTATTCCCTAAGCGATTTTCAAGCATATCAAAATTCAACTTCAGATGAAAGCCTCCCTCATCCTCGCAAACCTTCTGAAGTGTTTTTATCTCTAACAATTGTTCTTTTGTTAACATCCAGTTCACCTCTATTCATCGTCACCTATTCCTATTCTTAACAGTGCGTTATCATTCCTTCTTTTCCAAAAACAAATTTTTCAAATAAGAAAAGCCGCCATGATGGCAGCTAATACGTTTAATTTGGTATGGGGATTTCTAATGTATTTATTTTTGAACCATCCTTTGCTGAGTAAACAAATAATTCCAATGTAAAAGGATTGGTTGTAACTGACGCTTTATCAAACATAATTTCAAAATCTCCCCAAGCAGGTACACCTGCTGTTTGGTAATTACTTTCTTTCACCACTTTGTCTCCATCATAAAGAGCATATTGAAACACCCCTTCAAAGACTTGGGCTTTCCCGGTTACAATGATGGTATCTGCGGTTTCCTTGACGACGACATCTTTAAATACTTCATTTTGATATACTTTTTCCTCAGGTTCAACGGGCACTGGCTCATCGGGTTTAGAGGGATGTTCTTCGATTGGTTTTGCTACAGGTGGTTTTTCTTTCACCACTTCTTGTTGCTGATTACAAGCGGCTAAACACATAGTAGCGACTAAGAGGGCCAACAAATAAGCAATTTTTTTCATCATTTGATCCCGACTATTTTTCGTTTCATTTATTATATTGTATTTCTTTTTTAATAAAACGTGTTTTGAAAAAGTAAATCCAAAAAAAATTTGATCGAGAAAGATACCCAATGATAAAGAAAGAACGGATCTTGTTCTTCCTCCAAGGAAGCGCAAGACCCGTCCTTATTTTTAGCTATGTTCAGCTTCGTTTAGGTTTAAAGGTTTTACAACAGGTTTCAGTGTTGAACAAGAAGGAGTTCGCCCGCAGAAGGAATATGTCCCTTAAAGCTCTAGAGTATTTCCGATTCTAATCGGAATCCTTCCACCACTACATCTTCATCAATCTCTAATAATAAGCATCGTTTACCTTGATACATAATATATTTTATGTTTTTTAGGTCTTTCGGGTCGATGACTAAATTTGCCACATTGGTATTGATTTTTATCGTTTTAGGAACTAAATTGCTTGCTTTGAATTCATGGGTTTCGTCTGCTATGACATCCTTTAAGGCATGTTCCACTTTGGCGGTATCGACATTTTCGACTCCGCTCACCTCTAGGATGCGTCCGATGTCCCGATAATCCAACATGGGGGGTTCACTTTTTTCGTTCTCTTCATTCTCATGCACGATTTTATCAATTTCCTCATAGACATTGGAAATAATCTTGGTATCCACTTCATCTCCGATTACTTTTTTTAAGATTAGATCGAAGATGCTCTTATCTTCCTCGGCCGTGATGATTTCTTCACAATGGAGAACATTTTCAATAAATGTAAAATCCGGTTGATTCACTTTACCAGCACAATAAAGAATATGGTTCACATCGGCAGCATTGTCATTAAAAGCCGGGAACAAAAATCCTGACAATGGAGAGGCTAAATTAATAATAGGATCAAAGACGGTGTTCGGTTTAAATTCCTTCTCGATATAATCAAACAGCAAAGCTTTTTTCGGCTGATCAATTTTATTGAGACTGCAAAGGATAAACTCATTAGAATAGACTTCGTCATTACCGCCTTTTTCGGATTCCGTATCTCGTTTCCGAGTCGGTTTTCGATATTCACCCCGGATAAACGTCACCATTGTATCAAATTCATAAACCGTATGAGCAAACATTTTTTCGACGATTTGCAACATATTCTCAGCCCAATCTTCGCTTAAATCTGCTTGTAAAGCATCGAAGAGGATGGTTTGTGTGCTGTCTTCGATATCACGTTGGAATTTCAGTTCAAACAGTTTGGCATCTAGTTGTCCAGTCAATACCTTTTTAAAATTTACTAAAAACAATTCTTGTGCTTCCTGTTCTAACATTTGAAACGGTTGATAAACTTCATGATAAATCTCACCTGATTCTTTCTTTACATAGACATTGTAAATTTCCCGAATGGTCATGAGATCATTATCTAATTTGAATTGCTTCCGAATATTACCGATATCGTTTTTATTCATCTCTCTCAACTCCCATCCCTGATTATACTGTTCAGATTTGAAAATAGGAATACTTTAGCATTTAATCATTAGTTAACACTGCTCATATTGAAAATAAGGAAAAGGCGATGCCTTCAAAAAGCATCGCCCCTTTTATGATATATTATCCCTTATTATGATACTTTAGGTTGGACACCTCTTGATTTTCGTTTGTTCCCTAAGATTCGCTTTTCCAAATAATAAACGGGAATGATGATGGCTGCCCAAATTGCAAAATAGTTAAGAACGACGAGAAATGGGTTGCTGCTTCCACCATGTCCATTTTTTCCATCTTTACCTTCAAATTTTCCTCCACGAAAATCTTCGCTAGGCGGTACTTGATTGGTATCAGTCGTAATGCTTGTGCTTCCATTATTAATTGACTGGCTACTCTGTTCTTGCTTGAAATCACCTATGATTGGAGATGCTGTGGAAGAAAACCATTGGATTCCACCTGCCAAAATGGCAAGGGACAGAACAACGGATGCGATGACACCCTTCATAAGTTTTCCTTCCTTTGATTTAAACGCTCTTTTACAGATATTCATAACCCATTGCCAATGTACCGCAATATGAAGACCAACTAACGCAAGCGTAGCATCAGCCGATAAACCATGGATACCACGAATCGAGTGCCCCCCTTGAATGGCGAGACTTGGAAGAACAACCCTCGAAATTAAGAAACCAGTTATAATGACCGTAGTCATCGAAATTAATAGCAAGATATTTAAAAGATAACTAAATCGTGTTTTTTTCGGAAGTTTGGGGTCAACAATCTTTTTGGTTGTATTTACTACCCAGCGATAGTTCAATCCGATGTGGACGAGAATAGCTACTCCTATGATTAGACCAGCAATTTCATGAAACGGTAAACCGTCTAATACTCTTGGATTCATTAACAACACAAAAATGATGGCCATCAGCAAATCGAGCACAATTTTTGTATAATTTTTTTTCATTTTCTTATCCTCCACATTCAACTATGAACATTAACTGTTTCTCATTTTATTGGGCGAACCTTAAGAAAACCTTAAGTTCTAAAAAATTCAAGTGAAGATGCTAATCAAAGACAAAAAGAAAAAGCCGTCTCAATGACAGCTTAACTCTTGACCCCTATGGTTTAATAAAATGAACGGAATAAAGTCATCCAGATTTAATATATTATCGAAAAACTATCTAGGCACACTCTATAAACGTACTGCTGGACGAAAAGGAAAGAAAAAAGCAGCTATCGTTGTTGCACATGCGATGTTGAGGATCGCATATTATATTCTCACTCGAAAACATTCAACAGTTCAGTACCCATTTCCATATTCATTAATCTTTTTGTATACATATCAATATATCGAACACTTTCAATATCAGCTATTCTGCCCCGTTATTAACCCAACTGAATAAATAATTAATAATGCTTTTATTACCTTAAATGGAAGTGCTCTTAATACTCGATTAATTATCTCAAATTTCAAATAAAGGAATAGTAAAGATTCAAAAAAAAACACACCAAAGTTGGTGTGTTTTCCGTTTAATTTAATCCAAATTCTTTTATTTTGTTATATAATGTCCCTCTTGAAATCCCTAAAAGGTTGGCCGCTGCACTTTTATTTCCATACGTTTTTCGTAATGCTTCCTCAATCTCTAACACTTCAGAATTTATTACAACATCTTCCTGTTGATCGCTTTCCACTATTGGGCTGTTAGTTTGTTTCGCAATCAACTTAGTCTTAATATTTTCAGGCAAATGTTCATCTGTAATAACTGATTTATCATTAAGGAGAACCAACCGTTCAATCGTATTTCTAAGCTCACGGATGTTTCCTGGCCAATCATAGTTCACTAACTGGTTCATCGTTTCAGAAGAGATCTCCGGGACAGGCTTTTTATACTTAGAACTGAATTCTTGAATATAATTCTGGGCATGGGCAACGATATCCTCTTTTCTGGTTCTTAATGGCGGGATATCGATGGTAATAACGGATAAATGAAAATAAAGCTGCTCGTTAAAATTTCCTTGTTTCACGAGAACCTCAATCGATTCTGAAGTGGAAGAAATAATTCGTGTTGGTGAGGTAATTTTCTCTACCCCACCCACCCGGTAAAAACTATGATCGACCATATAATTTAATAGTTTCCCTTGGACCGAAAGCGGCATTTTATCAATATCTTCTATGAATAACGTACCTTCTAAAGCTTGCTCGATCCTGCCAATTTGTAAAGTTTGCTGTTCCGCGGTAAAGGTTTCCTTTTGAAATCCGAAAAGTTCCATTTCCAACAGTGCAGGAGGGATGACCGAACAGTTTAAGGTGATAAAAGGACCTTCAGCTTTTGTGCCTCCATAATGAATCGCTTGTGCCAGCATTTCCTTTCCAGACCCAGGCTCTCCTGTTAAATGGATGGGAATATCCGCATGGGCGACCTTTTGCGCAATCTTTAAGACTTCCTGAAATTTAGGACTCCCGCTCACCAGAGTTGAAAAAGGATTGGACTTTTGAACAAGCAAGGTTGAGTTTGAATCCAATTCTTCGTTAAGCCGGATTATATTCGTGATATTATGTTCGGTCGCGACGCCGCCAATAATCTTATTTTCGATCATGATGGGTGAAGCGTTAATTAGAACATGTGTATCCTTATCAGGCCGATGATATTGTCCTCTTACCGGGCGTCCTTCATTTAAAATCCGGTGAAGGATTATCGATTCATCACGAAAGTGTTCCCCTATTTTTTTTCCGAGGATGTACTCTTTTTTAATCTTGTAGGTTTCTTCCGCTGTTGTATTCCAATAGACAACATTTCCAGCTTGATCGACCGCTGTAACCGAGTCATTAATCGTCTCTGCTAATGTCTGAAAATAAGCAGAAATTTGGCGGTTTTCATCTTCTAGCATTTCCATACGCTTTTCAACTGGAAGAACACCGATAATTCCTTTTTCGTTTTTAACAAGAACTGGTCTGCGCCAATCAACAGCGGAATCGACTCCATTGACATCAGAAATGACGGTTGATTTCAGCCAATTGAGCTGTTCGAGCCAATCAATAATCGGTATGGAATCGTCGCCTAAGGCCATCAGGCTGTTTTCATAATTAGTAATGATAAAGTATGTTCCACCTGACACAATAACAAAATGGTACTCGTTAAGTTTCTTTTTTATTTCTAGTAATGGTATATGATTATTTACAATTGTAAAGGAGTAATCCAGTATAAATGGTGCACTTTTGAACATACTAAAATCCTTTCTTGCTTTTTTATCACTGTAACATAAATTGAACGGCTATTCTAGCAAACCAGCCCTTTTAGGTGCGATATAGTAGGAATATTCCTGTAATAGGATTCTCCCTATAGGAATAAACATGAATGAAAAAAGCTGAACCCGTAAGTTTATACGAGTATCAGCTTTTTCACAAACATATTCTATAAACCTATCCCCATCTTTTTAATGTAGAGAATTCAACCACCTGTTTTTTAGGGTCACCGGGACTAACTGGTTAAGCCGAGTGTTTATACTGGTCAAATTCTCTTTGTAATTGCTCACTTGGTTCTGGAGTCATCAAGCTGACAATCCAGATGGCAGCCATGCCTACCAAGAATCCTGGGATGATTTCGTATAAGCTATTTTTCAATACAGGTATACTGGCCCAAATGATGACCGTTACGGCACCGCCAATCATTCCGGCAAGAGCGCCCCATCTGTTCATCCGTTTCCAGTAAAGGCTCATCAGAATGACTGGACCAAAAGCGGCTCCAAAGCCAGCCCAAGCGTATCCGACCAGCGATAAAATGGTTCCATTTTTATCAAAGGCAATCACAACGGAAATAATGGCAACGACTAACACCGATAGTCTGCTGATAAACAGTAGTTCTTTATCTGTTGCTGACCGGCGGAAGAACGTCTTATACACATCTTCGGTCAGCGAGCTTGCTGTCACAAGAAGCTGGGAAGAAATAGTACTCATCACCGCCGCTAATAAGGCTGCCAGTAAAAATCCAGTAATCAATGGATGAAATAAAATTCTACTTAGTTCAATAAAGACGGTCTCAGGATCCGATAGTGTGAGTCCCTGTTTAGAGTAAAAGGCCAAGCCGATGAAACCAGTAAACATCGCACCACAAACAGAAAATATCATCCAACCCATACCAATTTGCCTTGCTTTTTTAATTTCTTTAACCGACGAAATAGCCATAAAGCGGACAATGATATGCGGCTGGCCAAAGTAACCTAAGCCCCATGCCATTAAGGAAACAATTCCTAACACAGTGGTTCCTTTAAAAATATCAAATAACTTGGGATCGATACCCTTTATTTCATGAAATGCGGGACCAATTCCGCCTACTTCCATGATTGTCACAACTGGGACTAAAATAAGAGCAGATACCATAATTAAACCTTGTACAAAATCGGTCCAGCTCACCGCTAAAAATCCGCCAAATAAAGTATAGGCAATCACAACAGCAGCGATAATCCAAAGTCCTGCCTGGTAATGCAGATTAAAGGTGGTTTCAAAAAGAACCCCGCCTGAAACCATTCCCGACGATACATAGAAAGTAAAAAAGACAATAATAATGAGTCCAGAGGTCAAGCGCAGCATAGACGAACGATCACCAAAACGGTTCTCTAGGAAAGCAGGAATGGTCATCGAATTGTTGGCGTTTTCTGTATAAGTTCTTAACTGTGGTGCTACATAAAGCCAGTTTAAATAGGCCCCTATGGTTAATCCAATAGCAATCCATGATGCACTTATACCTTGAGAAAACATCGCCCCGGGAAGACCCATGAGCAGCCAGCCGCTCATATCAGATGCCCCAGCACTTAGTGCTGTGACAGCAGGCCCCAGCCCTCTTCCGCCTAACATATAATCTTCTAGATTAGACGTTCGCTTGTAAGCAAAATAACCAATGATCAGCATACCCACCATATAAATACCGATAGAAATAAGAATCTGTGTATTCAAAAGCCCATCCCCCATTCTATTTTTGACTCCAAAAATCACATGAAGCGCTTACAATTAAAGTTTAAACACGGTTGTTTTTTGGGGAATCCCCCCTGTAGAGGGGGTTCCCCGATTAGGATGTGATTAAAGTTTTCTAGATTTCAGTTTCGCTTGCGTAAACAACAGCAGGTAATCGTATCCGCCAGCTTTTGAATCGGTGCCTGACATATTGAATCCGCCAAATGGATGGGCACCCACTAATGCACCCGTACACTTTTTATTAATATAAAGATTTCCGCAAAACATGTTTTCAAGGGCATACTGAATGCGTTCTTCATCCTGGGAATGATAAGCGCCCGTCAATCCATAGTCCGTATCATTATAGATTTCAATCGCTTCCTGCCAGTCAGCTGCTTTCGCTAGGGCAAGGACAGGACCAAAGATTTCCTCCTGCATGATCCGGGCTTTTGGTTGAACATCCGCAATCACGGTTGGTTCAATGTAGAAGCCGTTCCCATCTGCTCTTGAGCCGCCTGTAAGCAATCGGCCTTCTGTTTTGCCAATTTCGATATAGCCGATGATTTTATCCACTGATTTTTGGTCGATTACCGGTCCAATCGCATAGTTCTCTTCAGGAAGACCCACGGTTAAATTTTTCGTTAACTCCGTTACTTTCTCAACCACTTCATCATAAACCGATTCCACAATAATCGCTCTCGAGCCCGCGGAACATTTTTGTCCTTGGAAGCCAAAAGCCGAAGCGACAATCGCCGCTGCTGCTGCATCTAAGTCGGCTGTTTCATCGACAACAACCCCGTCCTTGCCGCCCATCTCAGCAATGACACGCTTTAACCACAATTGGCCTGGCTGAACCTTTGATGCTCTTTCATAAATACGGCATCCTACCGCACGTGAGCCTGTAAAAGAGATAAACCGAGTGCTTGGATGCTCGACCAAATACTCACCCACATCGATTCCATCCCCTGGCATATAGTTGAGGACGCCTGAAGGAAGACCGACCTCTTCCATTAATTCCACAAATTTGGCTGCAACCACAGGAGTAGCATCCGCTGGTTTCAAAATAACCGTATTCCCTGAGACAATCGCTGCGACCGTTGTTCCAGCCATGATCGCTAGTGGGAAGTTAAACGGAGAAATGATAATCCCTACACCAAGAGGAATATAAGAAATTTGATTTTCTTCCCCTTCAATTTTTACAAGCGGCTGATGTATGCTTGTCTCACTAAGGCGAATCATTTCTCTCGCATAGAATTCCATAAAATCGATGGCTTCTGCTGTATCAGCGTCAGCTTCAGCCCAGTTTTTCCCTGATTCATAGACAAGGTAAGAAGAAAACTCGTGCTTGCGCTGTCTCATTAAATCTGCTGCTTTGAATAGATATTCCGCACGCTCAGCTGGAGCAACCTTTTTCCAGGTCTCAAAGGTTTTCAACGCTTCCTGCATCGCTTGTTCAGCGAATTCCTTGTTCCCTTTACTAACAGACCCAATGACTTCATCTACATTTCCAGGATTAATAGAAATGGTTTGTTCCTCGGTGAATAGCTTTTCATTGCCGATCACGAGCGGGTACTTCCTGCCTAGCTCCGTTTTCACTTTTGCAAGAGCCGCAGTCATCGATTGCTTATTTTCTTCCAGAGAAAAATTGGTAAAAGGCTCATTTTTGTAAGGTGCTTGTTGTGTTGTAGTTGTCATAATTTTCCGACTCCTTTTTATATAAAATTGCTATTTTAATAGATTTTTAAGAACAAACCATACATTGGCGGGTCTCTCAGCCAACCGTCTCATAAAATAACCAAACCAGTCTACCCCGTAAGGCACATACACACGGACATTAAACCCTTCTTTTACTAGTTTTGCTTGAATATCCTCACAAATTCCATAGAGCATTTGAAACTCAAATTGTTCTTTTGCTATTCGGTGTTCACTGACTATCGTTTTTGTATATTCAATCATCGCTTCATCATGAGTGGCTACCGCTGTATAGTTGCCGTTTAATAGATGCTGCTTAATAATCTTTTTAAAATTTTCATCGACATCTTTTTTCTCCGGAAAAGCAACGGTTGGAGACTCTTTGTATGCCCCTTTTACGAGACGCAGGTTTGCATTCAGTTGATTTAAGTCGGCAATATCCTGTTCTGTTCTAAAAAGGTAGGCTTGAATAACGAGTCCTACATTGTCATATTCCTTCCGAAGCTCTTTATAAATATCCAACGATACTTGACAGTGGTCATAATCTTCCATATCGATTCTGACAAAATTCTGATGGAGTTTAGCCCGGTTAAGAATCTTACGCATATTCTTCATACATAACTCTCTGCTAATATCTAGGCCAAGCGATGTCATTTTAAGAGAAAGATTGGAGTTGACCCCTGCTTCGGCAATAGCATCGAGGGTTTGAACGCACATGGCCGTTGATTCCTGTGCTTCTTCTTCTGTATAAACAAACTCCCCCAGGTGGTCTAAGGTGACCATTTTCCCATCACGATTCAACTTTTTCACGGAATCAATCGCTGTTTGGATGGATTCCCCCGCCACAAATCGCCCTGCGCCAAAACGCAAGCCGTATTTTTTTGCTAGTTTGTTAGCTGAGGTATTCTTCCCAAGCGATTGAAACATATTTCTCATTAATAATTCCATTGCCTTCAAAC
Source organism: Bacillus sp. ISL-46 (assembly GCF_018613205.1). Lineage (NCBI taxonomy): Bacteria > Bacillati > Bacillota > Bacilli > Caryophanales > Bacillaceae > Bacillus > Bacillus sp. ISL-46. The sequence continues at coordinate 166,982 of NZ_JAGGQR010000009.1, read as the reverse complement.
CTCCTTCATAGAATGAACATTATTGTTTATTATGTAATGCCTTTACCCAATCTTATAACAGATTATACATAAGTGTCTATATATTTTTAAAATTTAAACACATTTGTTAACTTGTTAATCTGAATATACTCCTTGTTCAGTGAATTTTGAACAATATTGTAAGGAAATCGTACATAGTTTTTTATTAATTGTTTAAACTTCAAAACACCTTAAAGACAAACTAAGGGTACAAAAAAAGGCCCTGCGAGAGGACCTTTACTTAAAGAAAATTATTTTCTTTCTTTACAAGTAAATAGTCTAATTCCTTCAACTAAACCCATGATCTATTTTAACCTCACCCTTTTTATTTCCAATCCTTTGTAAAACACCCATTATGTTTTTAACACCAAATATTTAGCTTAAGAGCACTGCTGAATTACAAAAAAGTGCTTATGGCACTTCAAAGTGCGTACTTCTCAAGTGTGGTTACTTGATGCAAAATAACAGTGAACGAAGCACAGTACAGAAGGAGCTGCACACTATGAATAATGAATCTAAAACAATACGCAAAGTCGCCTTGGTCGTAGGTGCAAATGGTGTCATCGGTCGCAACCTCATTGATCACCTCATTACCCTCCCTGATTGGGAGGTGATCGGCGTATCGCGTCGAGGCGGAGAGTCTGTCGGTCGCGTCCGGTATGTGGCTGTGGATCTGCTCAATATAGACGACACCCGCAAGAAGCTAAAGAGTTTAACTGAGGTAACACACATCTTCTATGCCGCCTATCAGGACCGTCCGACTTGGGCCGAACTTGTTCCGCCTAACCTTGCCATGCTAGTGAACACCGTAGAGGCGATCGAACCCATCGCATTGGGCTTAAAACATGTCAGTTTGATGCAGGGATACAAGGTATACGGCGCACATCTCGGCCCGTTCAAAACGCCTGCTCGTGAGACAGACGCGAACCATATGCCGCCCGAGTTCAATGTTGATCAGCAAGATTTCTTAGAACAAAGGCAAAAAGGTAAGGCTTGGACTTGGTCGGCGCTCCGCCCTTCTGTAGTCTGCGGCTTCTCACTTGGAAATCCGATGAACCTCGCCATGGTTATTGCGATCTACGCCTCAATTTCGAAGGAGCTTGGACTTCCGCTTCGGTTTCCGGGCAAGCCGGGTGCTTACGACAGCCTCTTGGAGATGACAGATGCCGGGCTTCTCGCGAAGGCAACAGTATGGGCGGCGACTGAAGAGCGTTGTGCCAATCAGGCATTCAACATCACGAACGGCGATCTGTTCCGCTGGAATGAATTATGGCCGAAGATCGCTCACTACTTCGGCTTGGAGACGGCTCCTCCGCTGCAGATGTCACTGGACGTTGTCATGGCGGACAAGGAGCAGCTTTGGAACAAAATGGTCGAGAATCATGGGCTTGCTCGGCATTCCTATAAAGACGTATCCTCCTGGCGATTCGGTGATTTCGTGTTCTCTTGGGATTACGATTTCTTCGCCGACGGAACTAAGGCCCGTCGCTTAGGTTTTCACGAATACATCGATACCGAAGCGATGTTTATGAACATCTTCGACGACTTTCGCAAACGCAAAGTTATCCCATAAACGAAAAGCCGACCTTGTATTAGGCCGGCTTCTTATTTATTATGTACTTCATCAAGCTGTGGGTTTGCTAGAACGGTAGCCCTTCCCCCGAACTTTTTCTCTATATGCGAATCCCCCCACCTACACATCAGATGCAGGATCTCCTTTAGACTCCAGCCGTAGTCTGTCAATTCATACTCCACCTTCGGTGGAACCTGGTTGTAAGAAATGCGTAAGATCACGCCTTCCTCTTCAAGCTCCCGAAGATGCTGTGTTAACATTTTTTGAGTAATTGCGGGTATCAAGCTTTTCAATTCATTGTTACGTTTCTTGCCAAAGGTTAGATGAAAAAGAATTACGGGTTTCCATTTCCCTCCAATTACTTCCAAAGTTGCCTCCACCGCTGTGTTGTAAATCTTATCAGGATCCTTCATTACATACCTCGCCTCCCTTTTTTTTGAATATTCCGACACAGATACACTCTAAACAAACACAGGTTTTTGCAAAACGAATTTTCCTCTTTTTAACTGCTTCAAGACTCAAGTAGTAATAAACAACCTTTTTATATTAATTCCTGAAAAATTATCTATAATTGATATTGGTTTAATCTCACTTTGAGATATATAATAAAAACAAGAAAACGCTTACACAACGTATCCACTTCGCTACTTCTCATATATAAGGAGGATTTAAGATGAGCCAAATAGAAAAAGATTCCAAAGTAAAGCAATTACTAGAAAAACAAAAATTCAATGAGAAAGAAATTGCCAAGATGACAGATCCACAGATTGAATATTATCACTGGCTCTATTTTGAAGATTCTATTTATGATTATATGTAAGTTCAAAAATAAATGATAATAAATGAGCTTTTGTACCCCGTACAAAAGCTTTTTTGTCTGACAAGACAATCCTAAATTTCAAAAGATTTTTAGTTATTTTAATCGGGAAAAACTTAATTAAAAAGACCTCTACATACTCGTTGAAATCTTGATATTACTGTCAAGAAAAGCAAATGCCTTTGATAATGCATGTATAGAAAGCTTTTTCTCCTTTCTAAAAGCAGAACGTAAAGAGCTAAAAATAGTAAAGGTTATAGACGAAGCTAAGAGGATTATTCATGAGTATATAGTCTATTATAATCATCAACGAATTCAAGGTGTTTTAGATTACAAAACACCTAAACAATATGCAGCGGCCTGTTAGGAGACAGACCACAAGGCTAGTGTTTTTCCTTCGCATCTTACCTCGCCCACAGAGAAATGTGGATCAATTTGTGTGCCTTCATCAAAGCCATTTCCTAGATTAATGCTTTAGTTCGACGACAATAAACATTATTATATAAAATATTTCCTCTCCAACATTCGTTTCTAGAACCTTTTTTCTCTCTAGTTCTTTATCCACCAATCTTTTTACTGATAAAACATCTGTTCCATTTAGTAGAACATCTTCTTTTGAATTAAAATGTTTATGGGCGACAAGTTTCATACCATAGGAATTATATAGTAAAGTGTATCCAGTCATGTTAACTGATGTTGTTAGAGTATGTAGAATGAGAAGCGGATAAAAAACGGTCGTAATCGGAAAATTCGAATATATTAATCTTTAAATATTCATAGTTTTCGTATAAAATAACTTTTATGGCAAACACTCTGACAAAACCCTTGCCAAATTTAGTTTGAAAGCCTGAGGAAAAAGGTTATGAATCCTGAAAAAAGTTTGGAGAAAAGCTGGAGTAATCAACTAATTATAGGTTTAACAGCATATTTAAAGAAAATGAAGGGAGAAGCTACAAAAGAAGACAGAATTGATTATATTGATTCCCTTATTTCAGCTACAGGTGGACTCATTGCTATAATCATCATTGGTTTAGTAGCGGTTAATTTAGGATATCCCATGGCCTTAGGTCCTCTTGGTGCAAGTTGTCTGCTTGTATTTTGTGCTCATAAAGGTCAACTGTCTCAACCTCGCCACGTTTTTGGAGGACATTTATTTTCTACCACTTTAGCACTTATCACTTGGAGTATATTAGGTAAGAGTCTATTCACTATTGGCCTAGTATTAGCTATCGTACTAATTTTAATGATCCTTACCAAAACGCTTCACCCTCCCGCAGCTGCTAGTGCTTTTGTTGCTGTTAACTCCCAAGCAGGATGGGGATTCCTTATTACGGTTGTAATGGGTACTTTCCTATTAATTATAATATCAATCATCTATAATAACTTGTTTCAAACAAGACAATACCCACAGCGCTGGTTGTAAAACTAAGAAACTATAGAAGCTAACAAAACTAATCAAACGCCTTATATCGCTTATAAGGCGTTTTTATATATTCATAAATCCACCCCTTATCCTCGCGTGAAAATACTTAAATTATACCTGAGTCCAATTATAACAGATATAGTTTGAGACCGTTGATATTCTAAATACCGAAGTATTGATCGAATTCCGAATAAAAAACTGGATCGCAATTTAATCGATCCAGCACGTATTATTTTTATGAAGTTTTTCTTATAATTCTCCTTCATCCTTGATTTTCCACATGATTTAACGAACTATGTTAAGTATCTTACTACAAGGACCATCTACATCTGTCCCTAGTATCGGCCCCACCTACGCCAGATACGCTGACGGCCACGCATGCCATCCAACCCATTATTCATTATAATAGAAAACGCTTACATTTCCAAATTTTAATTGAATTTTCAGAAAAAATTCTTATAGTTATATATTGCTGTTTCTTTATGGAAATAAACCCTTAATCGATCTGGTAAAACCATTATTGGTCAAAAACTCAGTTCATTTTAAATAGGGTATATATGACGTTTACTTTCACGTCATGCACAATCAAAATTTTGGTAGAGAAGGAAAAAGTAATTCAAATTTATCAAGATTTATTTGGGGAAAAAAGCATTCCTTCTTTGGCGGAAATCACAATCCTGAAATCAAGTTTCTAAAGAATACACTCAGCCTTAGGGCTTCCTTGGCTGACAATAACAGAATAAGGATTAGAAGAATACCTAAAAACCAATATTTTATAACCACTAGTTTCAAAAACAAAACAGAAGAAAATTTTTTAAGTGTATCTTTATAATTTAATAACAGGGGAAATTCCTTCAATACAAAAAAATCCTTCTTATTTGGAGAACCGTTTTTTGCATGGTTAGGTTTTAACATATTGTTCCTGCCAACAGCAATAATGAAAACACCATCAATAAGTCATACTATGGGAAAGTTTGTAACACACAGGAGGTTTCATTTTCATGAGATCATTCATTATATTTGTTTTTCTTCTTATACTGAGTATAGGTTTTGCTGTTGCAATGGACTTGTTTTTAGGTCAGACAATTTCTCAATGTTGGCAGAACTTAAATAACCCGTTTTGGTTGATGGATTCAACGGAAATATCCTCCTCTTTAATTTTAATCTCAATATGGTTTTTAAAGCCTATGATTATGTTTGTGAAAAAGAAAATTCATTAAATATCTCGTAATCGTTGACTAAATTTTTTTCGAATCACAGCTATAAGAAGAAGGAATGCGGGTATGATTTCTCCAAAAAGAGGAAATATGGTTTTGAGTGAGAAATTTCCCTCCTCCAGATGTCCTGAAAAATCAAATGCGATCATACTAGAAGAATAGAGAATGATGATTCCGATAGGAGCTACCATTTTCCTATAATCTTGAAGGTTAAATAAAGCTGTTGCCCCCATAACAGCTGCATAATAAAAAACAGCAATCTTGAAAAAGTTGCAAATAATTAACGTTAAAATAACAATTAAATCTAGATGTTGTATAAATTCCCCAATGTTTATTTTACTAATCATTGTTAACAATGGAAATGATGAGCGACCTGCAATGTCAGAACCGAGTACAGCTGTATCAAGTGCGATTGTATAGCTTAATGTCAAACCACTAAAAACCACTGCCCAAAATCCCATTTTTACCCCTTGTTTGTCGCTTTGCAGCAATGGAAATAGCATCGCAAAGCAAATCATTTCTCCAAAGGGGAAAGATAATGTTTGACTATAAAATGTTGTGAAAACAGGCTTCCATCCGTCACGAAGTATGGGTAATAAGTTATTTATATCTATAACTCCAGAATATATGAGAAGAAGGTTGCTTATTAGCCCTAAACATATAACCAGTACCAAATAGAATTGAGCTGTTCTGACTAATACTTCAATTCCCTTATAAAGAACATACGCGATTGTTATAATGATCGAGAGGTTAATAATCAGCAATGGTGTTTGATCTAATATGGCGCTCGTGAGAATTTCCCCCCCATCTCTCACATCTCTAGCTGCACCATAGATAAAAAAAAGGATATACAGTAAACTTAACGGCCATCCTATATATTTCCCTAAAATAGTTTGAATATAGCTGATAAGCGGTTGCTGCGGATATATTCGAAAGAGAGAACGGTATATAAAAAAAAGGATGATCCCACCTGCTGCTCCAAAAAAAATGGCCAGCCAAGCATCCTTCTTAGCCTGTAGTCCTAAACTAACGACAAGAGCCGTACCAAAGTTAAACAAAACAATGAGAGAAAAAAACTCCCCGGCACTAATTTTTGCTTTTTCCATCGTTTACATTTCTCCATTCCGCTTTTATCTATTCCGTTTCACTGAAAAGATATGGGATTGATCTCATCCCAGGACGTCTGATTCTCGTTTCGACATGAACTTCTACTTTGGATTTTGCAAAGATGTTACTCCAGTTCTTTTCTATTTTTTTCCATTCTTGTTTATTTGTTCGTTCTAATGCTTCTCCAAAACCAAAAATATCCGTGTGATTTCTTTGTGCTTGGGATATTGCGTTCTCTACTTCTTTTTTCGTTTCTTTCGCCCATTTTTTTTCTAACTTTCTAATTTCTTTAGACTTTTTTAAGTCAATGGCACACAATATATGTCCAATACTGCCCTCTTGTTTAACAAATAGCTGAATGGTAGGAATACGATCTCGACTGCTGGCTTTAATTTTAGTTTTGGAACCTCGAACTTCAATACTAAGCCCCCTTTTTTTCTGTTTACAGCCGATACTGACAGCAGATCCTCTCAGCTTATTATTAATCACTGCAGCGCCTCGTGCTGTTTCACCATTCAACCATCCAACTAGCTTACCGTGTTTAAACATAGCTAGACCGCTAATTTTTATAATTGTGGCTGGTGTGGTTCTTTTTATATCGGATTCCTTTAATCCTGATTCGGCATGTTTAATCAGTTGAACTCCACTAATAGCAGGCCCGCCACCTTTTCTTAATGCTCCCCGTATCACCTCATCCACTTCAATATCGTAGCCTTTAGACAATTTTTTGACCATTGTGTCGAGCTTCCCTTTTATTGCAAATGCTGGGACTTTTTCTATAGGTGTAAGTGTTTTAAGGACTTCTTCCGCTTTAGCATCTTTAGCTATGAGTAAATTTGACGTTAAACGACCTTCATCATCTCTTTCAAAAAAATCTAATATACCGTGTATACCTTCTTTTGCTAAGTCTTCTCCGATTACAATAATGTTTATATGGGAAATCATTAGCTGTCGAGGTGTTTCTTCTGCCGCATTGCGAAGTGCTTCGAATACCGTAGAACCAGAACTACTGTAAACTGTAACAGGTGTAGTTCTTCCTGTCCCTGTTTTTCCCGAAATTTCTGTTGGATTCACAACTTCATACGAGACGCGATATTCCTCTTTTCCTTTTGTTTTATCTAACCCTATGGCCATTACAAGAGCTATTTTATTTAACTCACGCTCATCCCAACAACCCGTAAGGAATATTGTACATACAAATAATAAGCAAAAAAGACTGAAAACCGTACGCTTCATCTGCATTCCCCTTTGCTTTATTTCCTCGATTCACTAGCCGACGATTTGAGTTTATCAGTTTTTGTATTCACTGCATTTGTTTGATTAATCAAACGAGAGTGCGCTACGTAAGACTTGAAAGGAGCACGAATCACGGTATCCTTTTGACCTTTCCAAGAAAAAGGCGTGAAAGGGGCCAGATATGGAATACCAAACGAACGTAAACTATTCATATGAGCGACTAATAAAATCATCGTTAACGTCAGTCCGTAAAAACCAAGCAGCGCTGCTATGATCATTAAAGGAAAACGAATCATTCTCGCGGCAATGGTCAAATTGTATGCGGGTATCGCGAAACTCGAAATCCCTGTTATAGCTACGACGATTACCATTAGTCCTGTGACAATTCCTGCTTCCACAGCGGCTTGTCCTAATACAATCGCTCCTACAATCGAAACAGCTTGTCCGACTGCCCGAGGCATACGAATGCCAGCCTCACGTAATATTTCAAATGTAGCTTCCATAATCACAGCCTCGATCAAGGCAGGGAAAGGAACTCCTTCTCGTTGAGCCATAATATTAATGAGAAGAGAGGTTGGAAGCATTTCCGGATGATAGGTAGTAACTGCAATGTAAAAGGATGGTCCCAGTAATAAAATAAAAAAGCTTGTATATCTAATTAATCTCATTACTAAGGCAATATCATATCGCTGATAATAATCTTCCGATGATTGAAAGAACTGCGAAAAAACAGTTGGTAAGATGAGAATAAACGGAGTACCATCTACGAATACGGCTATTCTTCCTTCCAATAAGTTACCAGAAACTACATCCGGCCGTTCTGTATTATATATAGTTGGAAAGGGAGTAAAGGTTCGATCTTGAATAAGTTCTTCAAGGTATCCTGATTCAAGAACAGCATCAATCTGGATATCTGTCAGCCTCTGTCGAACCTCCTGTACAAGCTCATCACTAACAATTCCCTTCATATACATAATTACTACATTAGTCTGTGAAACCTTTCCGATTCTCATCGTTTCTAATCGTAGCTGTGGACTTTTAAGATGTCTCCGGATAAGAGCAATATTAGTTGTAATGGATTCGTTAAAACTGTCCTTAGGTCCTCGGATATTAACTTGCGAAGTCGATTCTGTAATTGCCCTCCACTGACCACCTTTTGTACTGCCCGATATAGCTTCAGCATAGCCATCTATTAAAATGATTGTATCGCCTGACAAAATGGAAAAAATGAGTTCATTCCAATCTTTTAGAATATTTACATTCCCAATTGTTAAAGCATTATTTAAGATAAGATCGAATACATGATTAGAATCTATTTCTAATTTACTGTCTGCCGTATCTACCATTAACGATCGTATAACATATTCGTTAACAGATTGCTCATCCGTTAACCCGCTTATATAAACAACCCCAACTGGAATGCTTGGAATGTTCCCAATCTGAAACGAGCGAATAACGAGATCAGGGCTATCACCAATTTCTTGTTTAATTTTATGCAGCATAGTTTCTAAATTAGGCTCGAGTGAGTATCCTTCTGTATCAGATTTCAGTTTATTTCTTTGCTCTGCCTTAGAATGTTTATTTTTATTTCGCAGGAATTTCATACCATTTGAATACTCCTATTCATCATATTCATATAACCTATTATCAGTTTTACATATTTAGGTTATTCATTAAATATTTTCTATATATTTTCATACTGGTATGAGTAAATTGGAAACACACAAGAGATACAGTTATTGGCTTTTACATAAAACTATCATGACCCAACCCACGCATAGCAAGGAAGGATAGATTACCTTGATTCAAATTAAGCTGATCTGTCATGAACTTAAACGATTGACAGACGATTATTACAAATGCGAAAATCCTGAAATCAAAGAACTAATACATGACGATTTGAAACTTTTGAGTGAAGCCCTGTTTCTTAGTGATCTTCCAGATGAAATAGTCACTAGCTTAGGTTTCCACTTTACTTAAAGTAATCAAATTAAGTAAACTATTTGTTAGATAAGGAAAAAGGAGTTATTAACATGATCAATGTCTTATTTGTCTGCTTAGGAAACATTTGCCGTTCTCCGATGGCTGAAGCTTTGTTTCGCGACTTACTAAAAAAAGAAAATTTGACCAATAAAGTAGCCTGCGATTCCGCTGCTACAAGTGCATGGCATATTGGATCTCCTCCACATAAAGGAACCCTAGCCATTTTAAAAACTTACAACATCTCATCAGATGGTCTGGTCGGACGCCAATTAACAAGGGAAGACTTTGAAAAATTCGATTACATCATCGGCATGGATGAAAGTAACACAAAGAATATTTCTGAGATAACCGGCAAGCCTAATCATCCAAAAATCATTCGTCTGCTTGATTTATCTGAACAGAATAAAGATGTCCCCGATCCTTATTACACAGGTGATTTTCAGGAAACCTATGATCTTATTTCACAGGGTTGCCAAGCATTACTCGAGAAAATACGCATCGAACAGACCTTATAATACGATATCCCGCTAATATTTTGATTGGCGGGTTTTCTTTTAATGTTAATCAACTCAAATGTGATAGGAATAAAGTCTAAAGGAAAATAGATGGATTTACTTTCTACTATCATTTCTTAAAAATAAGAGTAGTAGATTTTGAAAGGTAGCGATCGATAAAATGCTTTATATAAGAGATATTGAGGAAATAATTGAAAATACTTTGCAAGAACACCAATTAACTATTGATTATGAAATGAACAATAAACTACTTGCACCTATGAGCTTTAATGTAACGACGAATACGATTAAGTTTAACTATTTACAAATTAATGGATATATTGCAAATATTAACTTTAAAATTAAAGAGACAGATGTAGATTGTGTTAAAATTATTCTATATCGTCAACTCGGTTATTATTTAGAATTTAAGAATAACAAACATGATTTAAGGGTTTTAAAATATTTCGAGGATGAAGAAAAAGCACAGCTTCTAGCTAAAATAGAAACGAATGCTTGGGATTCTGGCAGAACATTGGTACCTGAAAAATTAGTAAATTCCTATGATAAAGTCCGTGAATTAGATAAAATGCTATTAAAAAACTATTAAATATGATCTGGTAGACAAGGAGAAATGAAATGACCTGGTTAATTATTTCCACAGTACTAGCTGCATCTGTCGCTTGGCTTATTTTTATCGTAAAAAAGGAAAAGGCGAAACAAAAAGAAATGAGAAGCAACCATTTCCAAGAGGTAACAGCCATTAAAGAATGGCAAAAGGCTTCGATGGAAACGGCAGCAACTAAATTCGATGAGAAGGTCATGCTTTTGAACGAATCATTCCAACGTGAAATAGAAAAACTGTTGATCGAAAATGAAGTGATTCGGAAAAATTATCGAAATGGTGAGGAAATCATTACCCATCAATTACTAGAAAATTTTAAATCAGATTTAGTGAGAAAAACACTTATTTCACCAGATGAAATGATTATTATGCCGAACATTTTTATTCCAGAGAAAAACGGTACTACGCGGCAGATCGATCACATCGTCCTTTTATCAACCGGTATTTATGTAATAGAAACAAAACACTGGAAAGGCCACATCGTTTTGGGATTAAAAAGAATGGGCAGCCACAAGTTTTCGTTCTTAACAGAGATAATAGACAGTGAAAAAGAGGAAACGCTCGTATTTGATAAGGATGAGTCGGGAGCATTAACTGTGAAGACTTATGAAAATCCAATTAGTCAGGTTCAGGAGACAGCCGTCATCCTGTCCAATTATTTACAAGATCAAGATATTACAACATGGATCAACACATTGGTATTCTTTAATTACGATGAAAATGAAAAAGAGGTTCACGATTGGTCGGATAACAGCATCGTAAAACGGATTACGAATAAAGAGCAGTTACAACAATTTTTTATCCATGAGCTTACCTCCAAAGATAGAATATATGGAGCTTTTCAGCTTAATAATATAAAGCATCTGATCGAACACGCGAATTATATTTGAGTTTGCAAGAATCTTAGTTTTAACAGGCTAATAAACACCACTTTTGGTACAGTAACACGCCCAGGGCATATAAAGCTCTGAGCGTGTTGATATATTTCTGCTTATCTAATTTCTAATCTTTTTGCCAACCTAAATATATTAAATAATCATTTATAAATGACTAAGTAACAATCTCTAATAACAATCTCATCAATAATAACCATGGATTTAAATTTAATATCAAGTATCTTCACAACCTTAGATTCTATTAACCAATTATTTAATTCTTCTGAATCCTCAAATACTTCCACATGAATTCCTGAAGCAATCTCATTACATAAACTCATCAAAATCCTCCAAATAGTTATTTAACAAAACTTCCAAATCCATTGCTTATGGAAAGTGGAAGAATCTTGGTAATCAGCATTATTGTTAGTGATTATCTTCGAAACTCAATGAGTCAATATATGTTAGGTGGTTACACCAGGCAAATTCCATACATTTTCTTATTAAAGGTTAAACCACCCAAAAAGCCCTCATTTAACTTTACCTTTCCAAGCAGTAATAAGTATGGAAGTTAGCTAAAAAAACCCCTGATGAAATATTTTCATCTTGGGGTGTGAGTCAGCGAATTATGTGAGTTTCTTATTATAGTGAAAAATGAAAATGCTTTAAATTCTATTTGCACTAACGAGCACTTTTACGGGTTCTTCAAGGTGATTAACCAGAATTTTATGGTTGTCTTTTGCGATCTTCACAAATTCATTAGTAACTTTTTGCAAGCCTCTGCGGCTTTCGCGTGAGTAGTGAATATTGGTTTCACAACTTTCTTCGACGTTCTTTTCTAAACGTTCGATTACGTCAACCGCTAATTTGATCGGCGTTACAGCCAATTCCTCTAATCGTTCAGAAAATTCTTCCACTCGCTTTACAGGCTGATCCGATTCTTGTTTCAATACGTCATTTTTTTCAAATTTGCTGGATACACCTTTGAAGATTTCCCTGTTGAACTTCCATGATTCTTTATAAAAATTAGCGATTGATTTTCTATATTCTTTATTGAACATAATCACTTCTTTTACATTCTTAAGATAAGCTTCTTCACTACTATCGTGGAACTTTCTTGCTTGATCCACTATTTGCTCGTATTGGTTCCAAAGCGTTTCTACATATGTATTTGACAGAACTACTTCTTCTTGAGCTTCAGCTTTCATTTCTGTGTTTGTATCTACTAATGGATTAGATACAATTACTTCTCCTTGATGTTCAGCTATCATTTGAGTTTTTACTACCTGACCTTTTTTACTTTTCTTTGTCGTGGATGAATTCATTTTCGTTCCTCCTCATAATTTACATTCGTTTCTCTATGGAATCCTTCTTTTGAAATGAAGGGATTAAGAGCTCAAATATGCTAGAACTTCTTCTTTTGAATATATATGTATTTTACATCTATAGGTCGAATATTGTCAATTATCGAATCCTTTTGACTAATTGAAATTTTTTTGGGTGCTACAGAATTTAAGAATTATCGACATTATGTGTGCGAGATTTTTCATTACCCAAATAATATAGTATGGAATAGATCAACAGAATTCGTAGGTCATATTCTTTATTTTGGGGCTGATGATGATATTCAAGATAAGGAATGTGGGCTCGGAAATAACTTTCCCAATCTGTTTCCTCGGTTTTATCAAACAGCCGCTCTAGGATAGCAATTTGACTTAATCAGCACTTGTCCCATTCAGTTTTTATTCTAAGTACTATTACTACCACCAAACAAAATGATTTACCTCCTCCAAGCGTTTGCATGTATTGCAGACGCTTTATTATTTTTAAAAATTGTTTAAGCAAATCGCTCATTTTGTCTTAGCACTTTGACAATTTCACCCTAATTTCTGTAAGCAATTATAGATTGTGAAATTTTGTACTTAAAGTAACAACTGTTTAGTTGAAGAAAAATTCATATTAATTTCATTCTTTCTGTGAGTTTTGGTTGCTACCTTTATAAAAAACTATGTCGAAATAAGTGAAAGCGTTCACAAATAAATGTGGTAATCGCTTTCAAAATCGTGTATAATTATATTAAAATTATAACTTGAGAGGTGAAACAGCATGAAAGAATATATTTTTCTTCTAGAAGAACCGGTAGGTACTAGAGAAATTAAGATTTTAGCATCAGGAATGATGGATGCCTTCAAAAAGGCAAAGGAATTTCGAAAAAATATTGTCCAAGGTACTAAATTAAAGGTCAATATGATCTTAAAAGGTGTTAGATATACGGATTAACCTTTGATAAAAATATATTGAAAGGAAAAATCCTAAACTATATGTTCTTATTAAGATTAATAGTAGATCAATAAAGGAGAACACATTCGCTGGTTAACGAAATGTGTTCTCCTTTCATTTTATATTTTTAGATACTGGGTTTCTTTACTGAGCACTGGTCATTGGATAGTTGTATCCCAAGCGTTGCTTTTCGTACCAATACAAAATAGGATAGGAAAGCCAGTAAACTTGAGCAAAAGATGATGACGCCCATAGGAACGCCTGAATACGCCCCTGCTACTCCCACAAGCGGAGCCGTTAATGACCCAAGTACAAATGGCAATAAACCTAATAATGCAGAGGCACTACCCGCAATATGTCCTTGGTTTTCAATCGCTAAAGTAAAAGACGTGGTTCCAATAATACTGATGGAAGATACAAAAAAGAAAATCGGAATCGCAACTGCGAGAAGTGGTGCGTTTAATAGTAGTGCGATGAGTAAACCGGCACCCGCTATATTAGCGATGGCTAAACCTATTTTTAAGAAAGTCCGCTCCGAAATAGTGTCTGCAAAGCGGCCGACCAACTGACTTCCAATAATTAAAGCTAATCCATTGGTCCCAAATAATAAACTAAATTGCTGCGGTGTGACTTCGTAAATATTCTGATAGACAAATGGAATCCCAGATACATAGGCAAAGATTCCTGCAACAGTAAATCCTTGAGTCAGTGCGTACCCCATGAACGTTCGATCTCTGAATAAAGAACCAAAGTTGTTCATGATTTGTGGTAAATTGCTTGGAACACGGTTTTCTGTTGGCAGCGTTTCTTCTAATTTTAAAGCAACCGTGAAGAGCAAGACGGCACCTACACAAGCCAATGCAATAAAAACCCCATGCCAATTGGTAAAAGCAAGAATCCCCCCTCCAGCAATCGGTGCAACGATCGGCCCGAGGTTCCCCACTAACACCATCATCGTAAAGAACTTGGTCAGTTCCCTCCCACTAAAGAGGTCTCGAACAATCGCTCTAGAGATCACAAGTCCGCCGGCAGCAGCAAAGCCCTGGACTAATCGAGCGATGATAAGGAAATAGATATTGGGCGCCAACGCACATGTTATAGAAGCAAGTAAGTACAAGGTGATAAAGATTAACAAGGGTTGTCGGCGGCCTTTCACATCACTTAAAGGACCAATAACCAATTGTCCTAATCCCAGGCCTAATAAACAGGAGGTTAAACTAATTTGTACAAGTGAAGCCGTTGTATGAAAATCTTTTACAATCGTTGGAAAAGACGGTAAATACGTATCGATTGTAAAGGGTCCTAACAATCCAAGTGATCCAAGAAGTATTGCAAGCTGTATTCGTTTTTTTCCACTAGGTTTATTCAATGTCCATCGCCTTTCTATAAAAGAAGTATTTTTTGCTCGTTGCATTTATTTCGAAATCCAAAATAATAAATTTTATTATAACCTGAGCCCTGCTCAGGGGTAAACAATTAAATTATATGGAAACGATTTCAATTTTCGAGCATAGGTGAAAAAGAAACAGAGGGATGGTTTTTCTGCTCCGTCCCCCCTTTTTTGTATAAAATAAAAAATCCTGTTTCCAACACTATTGTGCATGATTATAAACAATCGAGAATCTTTTTTCACCCATCCATTTTTCTCCGTTGTCATCTATTTTAATGGTAGCCGTATAATCCCCTTCCATTTCAAATGTAGCTTGTCCAACATATACACCATTTTCTGTTTCCTGCATTTTCATAGAAATATCTCCATGACTCATCCCTTGCATATCCAAATCTGCGCTAACCTTCGCACCTTTTACTGGTTTACCTTCTCGATCTAATATCTTAATTTGTATGGGAGTAGATTGATCTGGTGTAAATGATTTGGGAGTAATTAGCTTGATCTCAAAATTATTTGAACTGCAGCCTGTTATCAAAATTAAAATGAGGCTAATAATTAAACTCGTACATTTGTTCATTACACCCCATCCTTTCTTTAGTTAAATATTGATAAAATAAAATGAGGCACTCACCCTTTAAGATTATCATCCAAAACCATGACAGATACAAATATTTCATTTGGACGGAAGGGGTATATTTTTTATTGTGGAAAAGAAAAAACCAGATATGCTTCGGCATATCTGGCTTTTTGTTGCCCTTCTCGCCCGTATCCTCTTAGATTGGCATCTCCTTGCCGATATGCGGCTCCTCAAAGCCAAAAAATTCCGTGTACGCCTGGCTCAACTTCTCGATATCGTGGACCAGAATTCCGATATGCGTAATGACATTATTGCTCAGCAGTTCTGCCATCTTTATCATCCTTTCGACTAAAAGAATTTTCTTTGAATATCGAGGGGTGAGCGTGTTAAAGCCTGCATAGCCGCAGGGGTACTGCCTGTCGTGGACGCGTACCAATCTGCTTTCGTTGAGCAAACGTTATGGGACAACAAAGCTCTTGGACTTGGAAAAATGCAAATCGAAACGACTGACTTTACGGCACCGGCTATTCCCTAACGGATGCTGCTGCTCTTTCAAGCGCTAGAATCACCTTATCGCACCACATATCGAATTCCTTGTCTTCTTTCTGAAACTCGGGATGCTCCAATACGTACTTCAACGTTTGCTTAATCCCTTGGTCAAAGCGGGTCGTTGCGACAAAATTGGGAACCAGCCTCTTCAGCTTGGAGTTATCGAATACAATGGAATTCGCCTTATCCCCTATCAAGGCGCCTCTATAATCCTCTGTACTGCACGCAGCCAAAAACTCCGATGAAACATGAACCGCACGGAGTTCGACCCCGAGCGCATCGGCTATCGCCGCGTAGATTTGATTCCAGGTCAAAGTTTCGTCGGATGTAATATTGACGGATTCCCCGATGGCATGAATATTGCCCATTAACCCGATGAAACCCTTGGCAAAATCGCTGTTGTGCGTCATCGTCCAAAGGGATGTTCCGTCTCCGTGAATGATGACGGGTTTGTTGTCCAACATGCGTCTGACAACCTGCCAAGTTCCATTCTTTCCGTGAACACCCAGCGGTATGGAACGATCGTCATAAGTGTGGCTTGGTCTCACGATCGTAATGGGAAAGCCGTTGTTCCGGTATTGCTTCATCAAATATTCTTCACAAGCGATCTTGTTTCTCGAATATTCCCAATAGGGATTGGATAACGGCGTGCTTTCGGTAATCTGATAGTCAGCTAGAGGCTTCTGGTAGGCGGAAGCGGAGCTGATAAACATAAACTGCTTTGTTTTTCCTTGAAACAAGCGGTAGTCTCTTTCCAGCTGTGCAGGATGAAAAGCAATGAAATCCGCAACGACATCGAAGTTCAGATTTTGGATCAGTTGCGATACATGCTCCTCATCGTTAATATCCGCTTGAAGAATGTTTACGTATGCCGGCAAGCCCTCATTACGGGTGCCCCTATTCAGGAGATACAGCTCGCAACCTTGTTCCAACAACAACCTCGTGATAGCAGAGCTAATCGTTCCAGTTCCTCCAATAAATAACGCCTTCATATTTCGTCCGCCTCCTCAAAAATTTTACGGTTTGATCTCTGACATTCATGAGACCCAGCCCTTAAACATTTTCAAAAATAACTTCCTTGTCTTTTTCTCTCCTTCCATTTATGTAAGAATCACTTCGTTCATTAGTCTTCAAAAGGATATTTAAGCCCCCATTGACGTCGTAATTCATCACACTGCCTAATAATGGATAAGCTTTGTTTCCATGTCATGATTGGCGATTCTTTCAGATTCTTCCTTATACATTCATTCACATGTGCAATCTCATACTGAAATCCATCATCATTAATGCCTTCGACCCTTTGAGGTATATTTTCTTCATAGGTAGTGATCTTACCTTCCTTCATCACATTAATTAAGTAGGTTTCCAAAAGGATGGTACTTCAATATAGCCTTGAGTACCATAGATCATGGCAACATCAAGCATATCCGTTCTCACACCGCTACTCATGACGACAAGCTCACCTTTGTCATACTTGGCAATGTAACTTGCTTGCTCATCGACTTGAATATGGTATTCATCAGAATCAATAGTTGCGTATCCTGTAAATGCAACTGGATATTTCCCTAATATTTCTTAGGCAAAATGAAGATTATATACACCTGCATCGAGAAGACCGCCACCAGCAAGCTCCGGATTCATCCATCGTTGATCACGGAGTTCAACCGGTAATCTGAAAGAAAATGCCATATTCATGGCTCTTACTTCACCGATGCCCTCATCATTTAAGAATGACTTTATCTTATTCATAATCGGAAAAAATCTTGTCCACATGCCCTCCATGAAGAATACATTGTTCTTCTTAGCACATTCCAACACTTCAATCAGTTCGTTTTCATTGACACATGCCGGTTTTTCTACCAATACTGATTTTCCATGCTCCATTGCCATGATTGCCAATTCTTTGTGTGCTGTATGTGGTACTGGAATGTAGACGACATCAATATCCGTTCTCTTTACCAAAGCTTCATACTCTAATGCCACGGAAATATTGTGCTTTTGGGCCATCTTCTGCGCACTTTCTATTGTTCTAGAGGATATAGCCACAATTTCCATATCATTCAACTGTTTTGCACCACAAATCCATTTGTCTACAATGCTCCCTGACCCCATTATTCCCCACTTTATTTTACTTTCCATTGTTATATCCATTCCTTTCGCTTCGCTCAAGACATAAAATGGAATGAAATCCGTAAGCCTTGAGCTGTTTTTTGTATTCTGAATATACGACCCAAATTGGCCTACAGACAGGGAAATCGATCAGCGACATTCATACGGGCTTTCGTGTTTTTTTGTTTTGTTTGCGCTTTCATCCTATCAAAATCCCAGAATCAGAGAATTAGAGAATATTAAACGATTTAATTGGACATTATTGAATCGATTGTTCGGCCGAATTGCGCTTAACACCCTCCAAACCTTTCTTTATGGGGTCCTGATGCATGTCCATCTACCTGCCTCGTTAGCGATTTTCTTGTTTCACAAAAAGAAAGTGCCTAAAATAACTTTTAGGGCACCCTCTTATAAACGGTTGTTTTTATTTTAAACCTACAGTTAGGAAGAAACTCTCTTTAAATTACTAGAAAATGTAGATACTTTTTCTTTTGTAATATCTTTTTTATAACTCAAATACATTGCTAGTCCAGTAAAGATAAATCCACTTGCTAAGTTGCCAACTAATACAGGAATTTGGTTCCAAAACCACCAATCTGCTAAACTAACATCCGCACCAAACATCATACCAGCTGGGATGACAAACATATTAACAACAGCATGCTCAAACCCTTGACCAAAGAAGGTTGTAATCGGTAACCACATGGCGATAATTTTTCCAAGCGTACTTGTCGTAGTCATAGCCATAATTGCCCCCATTGTTACCATCCAGTTACAAAGCATCGCCTTTACAAAGACAACCAGTATTCCATTAGATCCCATAGCTTCATATGCTATTGTTTTAGCTTCAGCTACTTTGATAATCTTTTGCACTAACGGATGTTCAAACGTTTGACCATCATTTGTGAACGCAACATAACACAAGGCTGCATAGACAATTCCTCCAATTAGATGCCCAACAATTACCCAAAACCAGTTATAAAGCATTTCTCGGACGGTAGCTTTTTTCACTAAGACTGCTACAGGTATAAGGGCAAAATTCCCAGTGACCAGCTCAAAACCTAACAGAATGATCATAACAAAGCCGACAGGAAATATAATAGCTCCCAACATCCCAATGTTTGTTTGAAGTTCGAATAAAAAGGCTAAAGTTGTAGCAAAACCTAACAATGCTGCTCCTAAAAATCCACGCATTAGTAATTGTGAAATAGATAACTTTGCTTTCTTTGCACCCGCATCAATCATACTTTCTAAAACTTTACTTGGAATAACATAATCCATTACTACCACTTCCTTCAGTAGGATTCAGCTTTCATAGCTTTTTGAATAGACAACAAGTTATTCCGCTACTATTAAATAGACCATTTCATTTTCCACTAATGTTTGATAGGTTTTGACACATCCATGGTCTGGTGCTTGCACCTGACCGTCCTCCAAACAAATTTTCCAATCATGCATGGGGCAAAAAACATGCTCCCCACTTACAATCCCTTCACTTAAGACCCCAGCTTTATGAGGGCATTTATTTTCAACAGCCTTTATCTTTCCGCTCGATAGCTTAAATACCGCAACTTCTGTACCCTCATCCAACCGAACCGTTTTTCCCACGCGCTCCGGTAATTCTGAGATTAGACCAACACATACCTTTATTTTTGTCTTCTGCATATCCATTTCCTCCTCAACGAAATATTTTGGCATTTAAAAAAATTAAGACATTCCCACGGTTTCAAACAGTTCCTTCGTTGTCTTTTCATTCTCAATAATCTCTTTCCAAGGATCTCTATATACAGACAATGTTTCATCCATACGTGAGTTTAACTCCTTGCGCTTGTTTTCATCATCAAGTACTTCTTTGACATGTTTTAAGTCAACTCGTTCAATCCAAGCGGATGTACGTTCTAAATAATTTGCCGTTTCACGATAATATTGAAGATAAGCACCTGTAATTTCCATTGCTTCATCATCTGTTTTTACTTTGTAAAGTAAATCTCCTCCACGTACGTGAGTACCGCCGTTTCCGCCAACATAGATTTCCCAGCCGCCATCAATACCGATAAAACCAATATCTTTAAAACCAGATTCAGCACAGCTTCTAGGGCATGCTGAGACAGCCATTTTTACTTTATGAGGAGTTTGCAATCCTTCAAATTTCTTTTCAAGGCGAATGCCTAATCCCATGGAATCCTGTGTTCCAAAGCGGCAGAATTGCTCACCAACACATGTTTTAACGGTACGAAGTGATTTACCATAGGCATATCCTGAATTCATATCTAAATCTTCCCATACCTTCGGCAAATCATCTTTTTTCACACCAAAAAGGTCGATACGCTGTCCGCCTGTTACTTTTACTAATGGAATCTCATATTTATCAACGACATCAGCAATCCGGCGCAGATCGTTTGCATTTGTCACTCCACCATACATTCTAGGTACAACGGAATACGTTCCATCCTTTTGAATATTGGCATGCATACGCTCATTGACAAAACGTGATTCTCTTTCATCTTGATATTCTGTTGGATGGACCATCCCTAAATAGTAGTTAAGGGCAGGGCGGCATTTTGAACAGCCTTCTTCCGTTTCCCATTCAAGAACATTCATCACTTCTTTAACATGTGTTAAGCCTTTTACTTTAATGGCTTCGACTACTTCGTCTCTTGATAAGGTTGTACAGCCACAAATCGCTTCTTTTTGTGCAGATGCATTAAATTCGGATCCCAGAGTAAGCTGAAGGACATCCGCAACCAATGGTTTACATCCTCCACAAGAGCGAGATGCACTTGTACAAGCCTTTATCCCATCTACGGTCGTACAGCCTTGTTCTAAAATGGCCTGAACAATGGTCCCTTTTGAGACGCCATTACATCCACAAATGATTTCATCTGCAGACATACTGGCGACTAAACTTTCTCCAGCCTGTTGACCCACAGGCTGCAGAATCGATATTTTAGCTGTATCCGAAATGTCTGCCTGTTTATTAATCATCGAAAACAGCCGGTTCCCTTCGCTGCTGTCACCGAATAATACAGCTCCAACAATTTGATTGCCGCGAAGGACGATTTTCTTATAGATCCCATCCTGTTCATCAAAGACCTTTAATGCTTTTTTATCTTCGCCTTCTATAAAATCGCCTGCTGAAAATACTTCGACACCTGACACCTTCAATTGAGTGGACAAAATCGAACCTTTATAAGGCTCTGTATCTACACCGCAAATATGTTTAGCCAACACTTTTCCTTGTTCATACAATGGGGCGACAAGCCCGTATGGAATACCGTTATGTTCAGCACACTCCCCCACTGCATAAATATGAGGAATATCCGTTTGTAAATAATCATTGACTACAATTCCTCTATTAACGGTAACACCCATTTCTTTTGCAAGAGCAATGTTTGGCTTAATTCCTACTGACATGACGACTAAATCTGCCTCAATTTGTGTACCATCTTTAAAGGTAACACCCTCTACGCGCTCTCCACCAATGATCGCTTCCGTATTCTTATCTAATAAAAATTTCATCCCTTGATTCTCTAATTCCTCTTTCAATAGATTAGCGGCGGTTGGATCCAGCTGACGCTCCATTAAGTAGGATGGGAGATGAATAACAGACACATCCATCCCTAAATTCAATAATCCTCTTGCTGCTTCTAATCCTAGCAATCCTCCGCCAATGACGGCAGCCTTTTTGTATTTTTTTGAAGCTTCAACCATTTCGTCCGTATCTTTAATATCCCGGAAAGTTGTCACTCCTTTTTTATCTGCTCCTGGTATAGGAAGGATAAATGGCAAGGACCCGGTAGCTAATATTATTTCATCATATGGCTCGGTTCGGCCTGAATCAGTGGTTACTATTTTTTGAAGGGGATCTACCTTTATAACTGTTTCTCCCGTATATAAAGTAATCGAATTTTCTTTATACCAATCCCAATCATTTAAGGTAATGTCCCTTACCTCCGTGTCTCCTTGCAATACCTTTGATAAAAGAATTCGATTGTAGTTCGGATAAGGTTCTTTTCCGATAATAGTAATTTCAAAATGCTCTTTTGAGATTTTCAAGATCTCCTCAATTGTTTTTACACCTGCCATTCCATTACCAACGAGCACCAACTTCTTTTTCTTCATGTAAAATCCCCCTCAAAGTTTCGGTAAAATGAAAAATCAGTGAACTTCATTGAAAGTTACTGAAATAATCAATTTTTGAATTGCGCAAAAATAATAAAAAATTCTATTTTTTCAACCTGTGTCAGATTTTATCACATGAAAATGTTAAATAAAATACTTAATTTCTAAATTTTTTTACTGCTCTCACATTACAAACATGTTGCAACCGCTTTATCAATTGATTTAAAAAGGTTTTAAAAAAATAAAAAAATTTTAAAAAATAAATTGATTTATCTCTTCCTGATCCAAGAAAAGAAACCTTTAGCCAAGTTCCCTTAAAGTCTTGCAGGAGGGTCTACTGCCCGTGAATACGGGATAAATTAAGAAATTATCACTCAAAAAGCCTAAATCATAAGAATTTAGGCTTCCGCTTTATTAATTTTCAAATAATAGAATTTAAAACTTTAGAAGGTCTTTGTTTATCTCAGATTACTCGGAACATTAATAATGTCATATTATATAACATGTAAAATACCATGTTAGAATTCCTTACATAAAACACGAAATAATGTTTGTGTAGTGTTATTATCAAAATAGAAAAACAAACGGGCGTTGCAAAATAAGGAGGAAGCATTATGAAAAAGCATAAAAATATGAATCTATTTTCTTTCTTAATTCTGATTGGGAGAGTAATGTTTTCGAAAAAATTCAATATCGGTTGGTCGTAGTTTAACCTTTAAGTAAAAAGAACAATGATTAAACTGTAAACATACATAGATGTTTACTTTAGAACGAAAAGGATTGAGCCCTGTACAATACAGAGTTCAATCCTCAGTAGTTGCTTAAAATAAATGTTATTGTTTATTACCCTTCCGTGGCTACTGTTATCAGACATTTTATTCCTAATTTGATGGATTGTTCTAAGGTAAATTAGTTTCACCCATTAAATATCTGTCACATTCCCTTGCAGCCTCTCTACCTTCATTTATGGCCCAGACAATTAGACTTTGGCCTCGACGCATATCACCCGCTGCATAAACTCCTTCGATATTTGTTTTATATTTTCCATACTCAGCCTTTACATTGGTTCGTTCATCTGTTTCGACATGCATTTTTTGAAGGAAGCTTGGCTCTGGACCACTAAATCCGATCGCCAGTAAGACTAACTGAGCAGGCCAGATTTTTTCTGAACCTGGAATTTCTTTTCGAATTCGCTGACCATTTTCATCGGTTGTCGTTTCAACGTTAATGGTGTGAACCTCTTTGACATGACCGTTTTCATCGCCTACAAACTTTTTCGTCATCACGGCATAGGCGCGGGGATCCTCTCCAAAGACAGCTGCTGCTTCTTTTTGACCATATTCAACCCGATGAATGACCGGCCATTGCGGCCATGGATTATCATCAACCCGAACTTCACCCTTTTTCTGATAAATATCAAACTGTGTTAAGCTTTTGCATTTATGTCTGAGAGCAGTAGCCAAACAATCTACACCTGTATCCCCGCCGCCAATGACAACCACATCTTTATCTTTTGCGGATATATAATGACCGTTCTCAAGGTTAGAATCTAATAAACTTTTTGTATTTGCATGAAGAAAATCCATAGCGTAATGGATTCCTTTTAACTCTCTCCCTTCTACGTTTATATCTCGTTGCTTTGTTGCACCACCACAAAGAACGATCGCATCAAATTCTGATTGTAAAGCAGCGATTGAGTAATCCCTGCCCACTTCTGTATTTGTCATAAACGTAATACCCTCTGCTTTAAGCAGATTGACTCTTCTCTCCACAACAGAATAAGGAAGCTTCATTTCAGGTATCCCATACGTTAAAAGGCCCCCAATACGATCATGACGTTCAAAAATAGTAACATGGTGCCCTGCTTTATTAAGTTGGGCAGCACAAGCCAAACCTGCTGGACCAGAGCCAACAACTGCCACCTTTTTATCCGTTCGGGTTTCTGGTGGCTCCGGTTTCACCCACCCTTCCTTAAAGCCTTTACTAACAATTTCTAACTCGATTGACCGGATGGCAACCGGTGGTTCATTAATTCCAAGTACGCAAGCTCCTTCGCACGGAGCCGGGCAAGCCAATCCTGTAAATTCAGGAAAGTTATTCATTTTATGTTCTCGTTTTAGGGCTTCTTCCCATTGGCCTTGAAGAACTAAATCATTCCACTCCGGGATTAAGTGATGGACGGGACAACCAGAAGTCATCCCGTTTATGATCGTGCCTGTATGACAAGTGGGAATCCCACAATCCATGCAACGAGCACCTTGTTGTTTTAATTCATTTTCTTCAAGAGGTAACGTATAAATGTCCCAATCATCCGTTCGTGTTACAGGGTCACGTTCGGGCCTTGATTGACGTTCGTAATCCATAAAACCAGTTGGTTTTCCCATCGTTCACCCTCCATCTTTCATCGAATTCACAGCTTTTTTGCTTTCTTCAAATGCCAGGAGTGCTGCTTGAGGTTCACTCAACCCGCCTTCTCGCAAGGTTCTAATTCGCTCTTGCATCTCTAAATAATCTTTCGGAATAACTCGTACAAATTTCTTACTCATATCTTCCCAGCTATTTAACACTCTCTTACCATATGGACTATGTGTATAATGAACATGGTTTTCGATTAATTGATAGACTGTTTGGAGTTCTGTCTCATCTTGGATCGAATCAAGATACACTTGTTCTTGATTACATTTCACTCGGAAATCCTTTGTTACATCTAATACATAGGCAACTCCACCTGACATACCAGCTGCGAAGTTTTTTCCGGTGGTTCCTAATACAATGACTTTTCCACCTGTCATGTATTCACAACCATGGTCACCAACACCTTCTACAACCACATTTGCACCACTGTTCCTCACACAAAAGCGCTCTCCAGCAATTCCACTAATATAGGCTTCGCCTGCAGTTGCCCCGTAAAATGAAACGTTTCCGACGATGATATTGTTTTCCCAGATAAAAGTAGCCTTTCGTGAAGGGCGAACAATAATTTTTCCCCCTGATAATCCCTTTCCGATAAAATCATTGGCATCTCCAACTAGTCTCATGGTTAATCCAGGTGGAATAAATGCACCAAAGCTTTGACCGGCAGAGCCTGTAAAAGTTAGGCGAATGGTATCCTCAGGCAACCCCTTGGCACCATACCGTTTCGTAATTTCACTGCCTAACATGGTTCCTGCAACTCGGTTAATGTTCCGAATCGATAAAGTCGCCTCTATTGGTTCTTGTTTTTCAAGCGCTTCTTTACATAACGGGATTAATTCTTGCTTATCTAATGTTTTATCGAGTCCGTGAACCTGTTCAACCGTTGCATAACGACTAACATGTTTAGGTACTTCAGGCTGATAGAGAAGGGCCGATAAGTCAATCCCTTTGGTTTTCCAATGGGTAATGGCTTTATTCGTCTCTAAAACATCTGTCCTTCCGATCATTTCATTTATGGTCCGGAACCCAAGTTCTGCCATGAGTTCCCTCACTTCCATAGCAATGAATCTCATAAAATTAGCAACATGCTCAGGTTCACCAGTAAACTTTTTTCGTAACTCCGGGTTTTGAGTGGCAACCCCTACTGGACATGTATCAAGATGACAAACACGCATTAAAATACATCCAAGTACGACTAACGGTGCGGTTGAAAATCCATATTCCTCCGCACCAAGTAAGGAAGCAATCACAACATCCCGGCCTGTCATCATTTTCCCATCTGTTTCCACAACGATCCGGTCACGCAAACGATTTAAGAGCAATGTTTGATGTGTCTCTGCCAGCCCAATTTCCCATGGTAACCCAGCATGTTTCAAGCTTGTCCTTGGTGCCGCTCCAGTTCCGCCGTCATATCCGCTAATAAGAACAAGATCTGCTCTCCCTTTAGCAACACCAGCAGCAATGGTTCCTACACCAACTTCTGATACAAGCTTGACACTCACTCTTGCAGAAGGATTTGCATTTTTTAAGTTATGGATTAATTCAGCTAAATCTTCTATGGAATAAATATCATGGTGCGGCGGTGGTGAAATCAAATCTACACCTGGTGTAGAACCTCTAACCTCTGCAATCCATGGATAAACTTTTTTCCCCGGAAGATGCCCCCCTTCTCCTGGTTTAGCACCTTGGGCCACTTTAATTTGGATCTCATCGGCGTTTACTAGATAATGACTATTCACTCCGAAGCGACCAGAAGCAACTTGTTTAATCGCACTACGACGCAAATCGCCATTTGGATCAGGTGTAAATCTGTTAGGGTCTTCTCCCCCTTCTCCAGAGTTACTTTTGGCACCAATTTTGTTCATTGCAATGGCAAGCGCTTCGTGGGCTTCACTACTTATCGAGCCGTATGACATCGCTCCCGTTTTAAACCGTTTACAAATTTCTTCAATGGACTCCACTTCTTCAATCGGTATCGCTTCTCGTTTTTTAAACGATAGCATGCCTCGAATCGATTGAAGATTATGCTTCGGATCTGTCAGTAAGGATGAATATTCTTTAAATAGCTTGTAATTATTTGTTCGGCAAGCTTGTTGTAACAGGTGAATCGTCCGAGGATTGTATTGATGATCTTCCCCGTCGTGGCGCCACTGAAAATCATCACCTGTTTCCAATGTCCTCTCCTCACCTCTTGACTCATCAAAGGCTCTTTTATGCCTCATCATCACTTCTTCGGCAATAATATCTAACCCTATACCGCCTATTCGCGTGGCAGTTCGAGTAAAGTATTTATCAATAACGTCCTTGTCAATTCCGATTGCCTCAAAGATTTGTGCACCACGATAACTTTGAATGGTCGAAATCCCCATTTTCGATAGCACTTTAACGATTCCATCTGTCGATGCCTTTATGTAAACATCAATAGCATCCTCAACCTGCATTTCACGTATATCATCCATTTCAATCAAACCTCGCAGTGACTCAAATGCTAAATACGGATTAATGGCTTCTGCCCCAAAGCCAAGTAATGCTGCGAAATGATGGACCTCTCTAGGTTCTGCTGATTCAATGATGATACTTACCTTAGAACGTGTCCCTTTTCGGATCAGGTGATGATGCAAGCCAGAAACGGCGAGTAAGGCCGGTAAAGCTGCATATTCGGCATTGACTCCGCGATCAGATAAAACGAGTAAGGAAGCCCCATTGTCAATAGCATTGTCAGCCTTTGAAAATAAATCGTCTAAAATCTGTTCAAAATTAGGAGCTTTAACAGAAAAATTTATAGATAGCGTTTCGCACTTAAAACTAGATTTATACAGCTTGCCTAGCTGACTATTCGTCAAAATCGGGGTTTGAATTTGAATTTGTTTACAGCTCTCAGGCTCAGGTTTGATAAGGTTTCTTTCTGGTCCAATTGTTGTGACAACTGAAGTAATAATTTCCTCTCGAATCGCATCAATTGGTGGATTTGTTACTTGCGCAAACAGCTGTTTGAAATAGTTATAAAGCAGCTGTGGTTTTTTAGATAAGACCGCAAGCGGCGAATCATACCCCATAGAACCAACAGGATCTTTCCCGTCCGTTACCATAGGCTTCAATACTTTATTTAACTCTTCGTTTGTATACCCAAAGGCAAGTTGTTGTTTCATTCGGTCATCCATAGTAAAAACTTTTTTATGATTGCTCGTTTCAGGCAGGTCATCTATACGAACTAGATGCTTAGCTAACCAATCTTTATATGGTTGTTCAGACGTGATTTCCGCTTTTATTTCTTCATCTGGAATAATTTTGCCCTTTTCTAAATCAACAAGAAGCATTTTTCCAGGGTGAAGTCTGCCTTTATATTCAATATCATCAACAAAAATATCTAAGGCACCTACTTCAGACCCCAAAACAATCATCCCGTCTTTTGTTACATAATACCGGGCAGGCCGCAGCCCATTTCGGTCAAGACATGCTCCTATTTGTTTCCCATCTGTAAATACAATGGCCGCAGGCCCATCCCATGGTTCCATTAAACAGCTATGAAATTCATAGAATGCTTTCTTTTCATCATCCATGGTGACGTCATTTGCCCATGGCTCAGGAATCATCATCATGGCCGTATGAGCTAGTGAACGTCCAGAAAGATGGAGAAATTCAAAACAATTATCAAACATCGATGAATCGCTGCCATCTGTATCAATGACCGGAAATAGCTTTTGATAATCGTTATCACGAAACAATTCAGATTCACAGAGGGCTTCTCTAGCCTGCATCCATTTAACGTTTCCTTTAATGGTATTAAATTCTCCATTATGGATGGTAAATCGATTTGGATGGGACCTTTCCCAACTTGGAAATGTATTGGTACTAAATCGCGAATGAACAAGGGCTAATGCCGACTTAAAGTCTCGGTGATTCAAATCAATATAAAAGGAATCGAGTTGTTCTGGAATTAGCATGCCTTTATACACAATGGTTCTTGATGATAAACTACAAACGTATAAACCTTCTTGATGTTCAAGATCAGAAGGGGAAACTTCGTTTTCTAATCGTTTTCGGATCACATATAATTTTCTTTCGAAATCACTTCTATCTTTAAGGTCGCCAGAAGGAGCTATAAACATTTGACGAATAAACGGTTTTGATTTTTTGGCAAGGTCACCGACATAAGAATCATTAACTGGTACGGTCCTCCAGCCTAGAAAAGTCTGTCCTTCCTCTTCAATGACTTTTTTAACTAATTTTTGGACCCTTTTTCTAATCTCTGGGTCTTGCGGTAAAAAGACCATACCAATCCCATACCTCCCTGCTTCAGGGAGTTCAATATTTTCTTTTTCACATTGTTTCTCAAAAAAAGAATGTGGAATTTGGGTCAGAATACCAGCGCCATCTCCAGTGCTAATGTCTGCAGATTGTCCGCCCCTGTGTTCTAAATTACATAAAATCGTTATCGCATGTTCCACGATGTCGTGTGACTTTTTTCCATTTATATTAGCGACCATTCCGATTCCACAAGCTTCATGTTCATATTCAGGCAGATATAAACCTTGTGCACTCGGATACCCAAGCTTTTTCATGACAACATCCCTTCTAAAAAAAATAGACCTATGATATCTTCTGAAGCCAGTGCAACTACTTCCATTCAAATAATGTACTTAGATATCCCCATCAATATTGAAATAATGATGGTAACGTTAATACCTTTCACATAAAAATAGTGTATACTTTTCATTTCCATTTAATTCTATCTCCAATAAAATTCGTGCCTGTCAAAACCCAAGTTATTCGTAATTCGTATTCAATGTGCTCTTTAGGATTCAAAAAAAAACCCTCGCAGATTAAATTTACGAAGGTTTTGAGATACACCGTAATATTCTGATAGACAAAAGAATACCGGATACGTAAGCAATGATTCTAGCAATGATAAAATATATATTGGGTGCAAACGCGCATTTTACAGAAGCTATTAAGTACAAGCTAAGAAAGATAATAGTTCCGCTGCACAATGAAATCTTTATGTTCACATAGTACATATAAATTAGTATTAATAAGTAGGTTCGACAAAATCCCTTGTTTTTTCTCCCAACGATTCTTGAAGGAAAGTTGTTAAGTAATCGACATTGGTAATTTTCTTGTTACATTCTGTGCTATCAAAGCAAATATAGTTTCCTATCGCTTTATAGTAATCAGGATTTTTAGGCTTTTTTGCTTTAGTAACAGTGGAGATATAGGCAACCTGGCCAAATCGATTACAGAAGGAACAGATATTATGCTTACTAAGCAATGTATATTTGCATTCAATCCCAACCATCTTCTCATCTAATTCAAACACAATTAACTTCTTATTTGTGCTGATATCCACCCAGCTTAAATACGTAAGTTGATGTAGATTCATTTTGTCTAAATCAGGAAGCTTAA
This sequence comes from Bacillus sp. ISL-46, assembly GCF_018613205.1. Lineage (NCBI taxonomy): Bacteria > Bacillati > Bacillota > Bacilli > Caryophanales > Bacillaceae > Bacillus > Bacillus sp. ISL-46. Next base: position 136,769 of record NZ_JAGGQR010000009.1, on the reverse strand, counting down.
ATTTTTTATTTTTGGGAAACATCTTTTTCATTTGTGCTTCAGAGATTTTTGGAAATGGTAACAGATACTCCTGAAGCTGCTTAATGTATTTGTCATATTCTTGGTCGGTTTTAAGTGCAGAAAGATCTAACATTTCCTTTTGCTCATTCGTTGCATTAGGAAATAGTTCTATTATTTTCATGTTCGCTAGATCCTTTACGGCCTGGATTACATTTGGGGCAGCATTCTTTTTGTAGCTATCTTTAATCAGTGCTACCTGTTTAAGAATAAAATTAAAGTCAGCGTTCTTTATGTACTTTTCGGTCATACGTTCACCCTCCTTACATTTATTTTAAATAATAACGCTGGATGGGAAAATGTAAAATTTAACTTAGAAATGTTCAATACATAAAAAAGCACGGACGAATCATCCGTGCTTTGAATACACTATTTTTTTGATTGTTTCTATTGAAAGGAAATATTCATCCGCTAAATCCTGAATACTTGTACCGCTAATAAAGGCGCTTTTTATATTGGAATTGCGCTGATCAAGGAGCTTTCTTCCACCGCTAAGGGTACCCCATTTTCGATAAGTCATTTCCGGCTTAGGGATATAAATAGTTTCCCCCTGTACATATTTTTGTATTTCTCTAATAAGATTCTCAGGTAAAATGTTGCTTGCATTTACATATTTCATGACTGCCAGCCCCTTATTATTAATTGATTAAATAAGGTGCAAAGCCAAGAGATGAAATAGGCGATAAGTATTTAATTTAGTTTTGCCCCATGCAAAGTATCGCCTTTTCCATATTAGGCTTTGCATGAGTGGCAGAAGTACCAGACAATCTCGAAGGATTCTCCAACGTTAAGCACCCCCTTCTTGACACCATTATAACAAATTCCATCTGGGTGATGAATATTACTTTTATTAATTAATTGTTAGACCTGCCTCGGATTGGAGTAACTTAATGCCCATAAATGAACATATTCACTTATTTAGTATGATTAAGATTTAACTTGCTCTTTTGCCAATACAAATGAATTGCTTAATGTCCCAATCTCTTTAATTTTACATTCAATTGTATCTCCAGCACCGACAAACTCTGCTCCAACCGGACTGCCAGTCAGGATGACATCCCCCGGCTGAAGTGTCATCACTTTTGTCAGATAGGATACCATTCTTCGGATAGGAATAATCATTAGCTCGGTTGCACTATTTTGCTTCTCCACACCATTCAGTCTTGCTTCCACCTTCACAGCAAATGGATTTAATTCTGTCTCAATAACTGGCCCTAGTGGTGTGAAGGTATCAAAGGACTTACCAATGGTCCAATGCCCGTCCTGATGAAAAAATTGAGGAGCTGTTACATCGTTTCCAACCGTGTATCCGAACACGTAATCCAACACTTCTGATTCAGGAACATTTTTAGCTTCCTTACCAATGACAATGGCTAACTCTGATTCGAACTTCACCTTTTCGATCCCTTCCGGAATGACGATATCTTCCTCAGGCCCAATAACGGAGGATATTGGTTTAAAGAAGAATACCGGAATTTTTGGAAGCTCTGAAGGTCGGTCTTCAAATTTAGAAACATAGTTTGCTCCAATTCCAATAATTTGGTTTGGCTTTATAGGCGCCAGCAGTGTCACATCAGTTACAGAAAATATTTGTCCTGTATACTCCCAATTATCGCCAAAAATATCTCCATTAATTTCTTGTATCGTGTTTTCAGACATCACACCTGTGTAAACGGACGAACCTTTAGTAAATCTAGTAAATTTCATTGCGATACTCCCTCTCAAACAGTGTATTCTAGTTCAATCTTCTTTCGAGCCACTTCCGTTTTGATGGCAGCTTCACCGGTTCCGTCAAGGAACCCGGTGTTAATGTTTTAAAAAAATAGCATGATTATTCAATTGATTTCATTAATTTTATAAAAATGGCGTGCCTAAACTGATATTAGTTTAGGAACGCCATTTTTTTACTAAAAGTTATTTCTAATAAATAAAAATCTTTTATGTCACGATGAGGCAAAACTCTTTCCGTTCAGATAATAAGCGGACTCCTGAAATGTGCTGAAAGCGACTTCTACTTCTGGAAATTCGAGTGCTTGAATATGTTTGGTTACAATGCTGGCAAATTGATCTTGAATTTCCTGACCGCGATTGAACCATTTTACTTCAATTAATGGGTAACCCGGCACTTCATTGCCATCAAATACATAGGTAGAATGGACAATTTCTAAGGTAAAATTGTCCGTTCCACATGCACATAAATCCGCCAAATCTTGTACTAATGAAGTACTAACCGTTTTTACCTGATCCACTGAAACTCCTCTAATGATTAAATGTGGCATACAAATCTCTCCTATAAGGGTTTGCTGAATTTTTATTATATAAATTATGACACTAATTTATCTAAGGGCCAAATCAAATCTGCTGATGGAATAGCGATCAATTGGGATTGAAGTTTCCCCATCCAGAATTAACTCTGTCATAAGAGTCCCTATTAGCGGCGATAGAGTTACCCCGCTATGCGTAGCTGCCACATAAAGGTTTTCAATACCCGGGATATTCCCCAGAATGGGAAAACCATCTTCCGGCATGGCTCGAATTCCTGAAAAAGCGCGAACAACCTTTGCTTTTTTTAATTGCGGAACATAGTGAACAGCCATATTAGCCGTTTCTTGAATGACATCCAATGTGGTTGCTCTGTTAAATCCTTCTTCTTCCATTGAATAACCGATTAATACCTCGCCATTAAAGGCCTGTCTTAACCCGCTGATGGTATAATGTAAAAATGGTTTTAGGGGTTCGGTAACAAGAATCTGTCCTCTTAACTGGTTGACCGGAATGTTGATATCTACTAATTTTCCTAATTCTCTTGACCAGGTGCCGCCAGCAAGAATAAGATTCTTACAAACGAACGTTCCCTTTTGTGAGACAACAATGAATTTCCCAGGAAGCTTTTGAATTTCCGTTACTTTATTATAAGTAGAGTATTGAACTCCATTTTTCTGGGCCGCCCTCATATACATATCGACTAACCGAAAAGGATTTACGTTGCCATCAATGGAACTATACGTAGCGCCTGCAACCTCCGGATTGAGCGATGGTTCCTTTTCTAAGGCCTCCTCACGGGATAAAACCTTAATTTTGATGCCAATTTTTTTGTAGGCCTCCGCAAGCCGTAACGCTTTTTTACGATCGTCTTCATTAAAAAATGGGGAAAGTCCGCCAGTCCGTTTATATTCTACATCCCCAATTTTTTTTGATAAATAAGGATAAAGTTCGGCACTGTACATATTAAACTCTGCATACCAAGACGGTGTTTTATTATGAACCCATACCCACGCTTGTGTGGAACCTGAAGTTCCCGACAAAGGGAATTTTTGATCCAGTACCAGAATTCCTTCCTTTTTTCGTTCCGAAAGGTGATAAGCGATGCTGCTTCCGACGACCCCTCCCCCGATAATGATCGTTTCATAACTAGTTTCCATTTATCTCACCTTCCCATCCTCTAGCTCCACCTCATCTAAAACAGATTTCACCGTAGAAAATGAGGTACTATTCGTTGCTAGGGTTTCAAGCTTAATTGGACTTAACGGCATCCTCATACGCGGCAGTGGAATCTCATGGATAGATATGCCTGTTTTCTCATGAATTATAGTGGCCACCAGGCTATTGCATATTTTTGACTGGCATGGTCCCATGCCGCAGCGTGTCATTCTTTTAATATCATCAAATCTCTTGGCGCCATTCGAAATGACTTCCTCGATTTCTTCGTAACTGATTTCTTCACATCGACAAATAATCGTGGTTTTATCCAATTTATTCACCTTCTAGTCTCTTAATCTCTTCGATCTAAGAGATAAATTGGTCCTTAAGGACGGGATGTTCAAAGTTTTCAACATGCTGCATTCTTGCTTTCCATGCATCTGGATGAAGCTTCGTCTCAAGAATTTCGAGTTCTCTCCATAGAGACATGGTCTCGATATCGGCCTCTTGCTTACTGATAGCTCCCAGGGATTCAGAAACATTAACCCCGGCGATCATACCTGTTGTTAGTAAAACTCCCTGAGAACTGACCCCGGCAGCGTTCCCCGCTAAAAAAACATCTTCCCGGTCTGTTTGTAAAGATTTGTTGTATTGCGGGATCCAGCCTCCTAGTTCTATTTGATAACTGAATGAACAGCCAAGCTGGTAAAAAACATCGAGAATAGGCGACCGGCCGCCATCTATACATACGACATCAACACTTACGGTAAGAATCTGTTCTCCGTGCTCGATATCAATTTCCTCTACCTTACCAATTCCCCTGGCTTCCTTGATGGAGGAATTTACATAAACTGGAATACCTTTTTTTCGAACCTCTTCCCCTTTTTCTGCATCCCGTGCCGTTAAGCTTGGAGTTTTTTCAATTATCCCCTTAATCTGTACACCTAGCTCAGAAAGCTGGAGCGCAACATCCATCGCAAAGTCACTGGATCCTAAAATAACGGCATGTTTACCAGGTATCACAAAATCCCGATTTATTAGGGTTTGGACTGCACCTATGGTCATGACTCCCGGAAGCGTCCATTTCGGAAAAGCAAGGGCATTTTCAGCCGCACCCGTAGCCACGATGATTTTTTTCGCTTTAAGAGGAAATACATTGACCTCATCCGAAAGACCAACACTTCCATCCTTGTAAAAGCCAATCACACGATGACCTAGCAAACAACGAATTGAGTTGTCTTCTAATTGTTTCGTTAAAAGTCCAGCCAGCTCAAACCCGCGCATAGGCTGATAGGAAGAAGGCAGCGAATGAAGGACCTGGGTCTGTTGAATCAATTGTCCGCCCATTGAAAGAGATTCTTCTACTATGGTTACATCTAAGCCTCTTGATGCTGTTTCCAAAGCAGCGGTAAGACCTGCGGGACCAGCACCAATAATTAGAACATCAGTCTCCACGGCATTCACTCCTTACTTCTGGATCTCCATCATTCGGATAAATCTTCATGCCTTCTTCGACCTTCGTCATGCAGGTTCGTACATGATCCTCTCCATTTACGGTCATATAGCAGCTGCAGCATCTGCCCCGCGAGCAAAACAAGCCTCTTGGCTGGATTAAATTCCTGCTCTGCCCTAATTTTTTTATATCATTGGCTAACAATGCTGCAGCGACGGATTGGTGTTCATAAGCTTTATACGGTTCATCATTAAAGTAGATTGTTACTTGTTTTTGAAGCTGTTCCCCTAATACGGGATGATGTTTAATGTGCATAAAAACACCTTCTTATGAATTTTTCGACTCAAATACTTTTCCTACGCCTAATACTCTTTCGATAACGACCATTAATACGACTGTTAAAAGAATCATGATACTAGAAACAGATGTGATGATAGGATCATACTGATATTGCATATAGGTATAAATTCGCACTGGCAGCGTAACCACATCGGTACTGACAATAAATAGGGCAACGGTTAAGTCGTCGAAAGAGGTAATGAAGGCAAAAATAGTTCCTGCTATTACACCCGATTTAATGATAGGAAGAGTAATTTGAAAAAATACCCTGAGGCTTCCCGCCCCTAGATTCATGGCCGCTTGTTCAATCGTGCGGTCGAAGCCTACTAAACTGGCAACAACCAGGCGCATGACAAAGGGGATGGTTAAGATTATATGACCAATAATTAAAGCTGCCGGGCTCGCGGCCAAACCAATCCAGGAATAAAACTGCAAAAGAGCCACCCCAAATACAACGGAAGGGATCAAGAGAGGTGAACCAACTAATTGCATGATGGCTGTTTTTCCTCTAAATTGGTATCTGACAACAGCAATAGAAGCCATCGTTCCGATAATCGTTGAAAGGATTGCCGTACCAAATGCTACGCTAATACTGAGCATGAAGGACTGCATAAATTCAGGATGATTGATTAATTCGACATACCACCTTAATGTGATCCCTTTGGGAGGAAACACGATAAACTCGGTAGTTGTCAAGGAAGACAATAAAACAACGACAATCGGGGCAGCCAAAAAGATGTAGACGAGCAGACAAAAGAAATTTAAGCCGAATTTTGGTAATGCCTTCCTCATTGAATGGCCACCCCTTTTTTGGAACTAGTTAGCAATTTGCTATAAATAATGATGGTAATAGTGGCAATAAAGATTAATAGGAACCCAATAGCCGACCCATAAGGCCAATTCAGCATGATACCAACCTGTTCATATGTAAGGAATGACATCACTTTTACCTGAGGCCCCCCTAGAATCGCAGGAGTAACAAAGGAACTCACGCCTAAACTAAAAACCATAACGGAACCAGCAAATATTCCAGGCAGCGTTAAAGGCAAGATGACGGAAAAGAAGGTTCGAATCGAGCTGGCACCTAAATTTTGTGAAGCTCGGATTACAGAAGGGTCGATTCTATCAAGCGAACCCATAATACTTAACACCATATAAGGAAATAACACGTGCACCATTCCTATGACCACGCTAAACTCCGTATAGAGCAAGGTTAATGGTTTATCAATCAACCCAAAATTCATTAACGTATGATTGACCACTCCATTATTGGACAACAAAATGACCCAGCCATAACAACGGATTACCATGCTGATTAACAGGGGTGACAGAACTAAAAGGGTTAAATAATTCTTAATCCTTCCCTTTGCTTTTGTAATTTGATAGGCTACTGGGAACGAAATAACAATCGCAGCCAGTGTAGTAATCAGCGCTATTTTGACCGTCCGCCATACAACCCCAAGATAGAATTTATCTGTAATAAATTTAATATAATTCTGTAGCGTCCAGTCATTGCCAATCCCGCTTGCTGCGTCAAAAGTCTTAAAGCTTGTGATAAAAAGGAAGAACAACGGAAGCAAAAAGAAGAAAATAAAAATACCGAGGGTCGGAAGTAATAAAAGCAAATAATCAAGCTTTTTTTTCGTTAAATGCTTTTTTTTCTCCCTGAATAGCAGTTCCTGTTCCTGATACGCTGTTTCAGCCTGCATTGGATAGAGTCACCTCACTTTTTGGTAGCTAATAAATCCTCTGGATTCCATTTAATACATACATGTTTCCCCTCTTGAACCAGATCAGGATTTAACGCAACATTGGAAATATCAGCAATGAATTGTTTCTCCTTGTTTACTAAAATGTACCGGGTTTTCGCACCCAAAAACATTTTCCTTTCCACGCTAACCTGAAGACCATCACTATTTTCTATCGAAATTTGTATTTTTTCAGGCCTAATATAAAAGTCAATCACAGAATCCTTCGGCTGGTGAACCGATAGAACCTGCTCATAGCCGTCCAAAGACACTACACATTGATTATCACTTAGTGCCTCGAGCACCTGACCTTGAATCTGGTTTACTTCGCCAATAAACCTAGAGACGAAATCAGTCTGAGGGTGGTTGTAAATGGCCACTGGAGTATCGACCTGTTCAATTCTGCCTTCATACATAACCGCTATTCTGTCTGAAATCGCAAGTGCCTCTTCCTGATCATGGGTTACAAAAATGGTGGTAATCCCAACCTTTTTTTGAATTTCCACGATTTCTTCACGCATTTCTTGACGGAGTTTGGCATCCAGATTGCTTAATGGTTCATCAAGAAGCAAAACTTTCGGCTTGATCACGAGTGCTCTTGCTAGTGAAACACGCTGCTGCTGACCACCGGACAGCTCCTTTGGATAGCGTTTTTCATAGCCTGCCAGCCGGACCATCTCAAGCGCTTCTGTAACACGGGTATGAATCTCGCTTTTACTAACCTTGCGAAGCTTTAAACCATAGGCAACATTATCAAATACGGTCATGTGGGGAAAGAGAGCATAGTTTTGAAAAACCATGCCCATTTCTCTTTTATTAGGAGGAAGCAGGTGAACAGGCTTCCCATCCACCACGATTCTTCCGCCGTCTACATCTAGAAACCCAGCAATCATATTTAAGGTAGTTGTTTTTCCGCAGCCTGATGGCCCAAGGAAAGAAACAAGCTCTCCCTGCTTGATTTCAAGGTTCATCTTTTTTACAACTTCTGTTTTATTAAAGGTTTTTACTACGTTTTCAAGGCATAAATAGCTCATCATTTCACCCCTTCATTAGTGGGTCACTTCAATTTCTTTATTTGCTCTCTCTGTCCATTCAGCTCTCTTTGTATTGACATACTCCCAATCTACTTTAACAAGCTTTGCAATTTCATCTTCACCGTAAACGATCTTCTTGGTAATATCCCCATCTAGTTTCACGTTTTTATTGACAGGACCGTCAAATAAAGCGTTTGCAAATTCCACTTGGGTATCTTCACTTAACATAAAATTAACAAACTTTTGGGCCAGCTCTTCATTTGGAGCGCCTTTTACCACACTAACCGTTGCCATAAGTGCAGGGGCACCCTCCTCTGGAATCACATACTCAATTGGGAATCCTGTATCTTGCAGAGTGTACACGCGGCTGCTTCCCCACGCACTTGCAACTGTTTGACCTTGTAAGAAGTAGTTAGAAACATCAGCGGTTTTATCAAATGTCACTGCGTTTTTAGCAATTTCCTTCATTTTTTCAAATCCAGGTTCAATATCCTGCGCGCTTCCGCCGTTTGCTATAGCTGACATGAGAAGCATATGCACTCCGTACGTATTGGCAATGGATGGCAGAACTAATTTTTCTTTAAACTTAGGATCTGCTAAGTCATTCCAGGATTTAACCGGCTCCCAGCCATTTTGTTTAAAGGTATCTTTGTTATAAGCTAATCCCGTCGTAATAATCCCAAAACCAACTCCGATCTTGTCCTTATCTTTGGCAATATCATAGACATCTTTCAGGTTTGTCACAATACTCTCATCTAATGGTGCTAGTAAACCAAAAGCTTTTGCCTGAGCCTGCGGTCCATCATCCATGAAAGCGACATCGATTTGCGGCTTATCCTTTTGTGCCTGAAGTTTTGACAGTGTATCAACAGAACTTCCGGTAATATACTTCACTTTCACACCGTATTCCCTTTCAAACTTTGGAATAAGTGTCTCTTTCATCTTTTTTTCATAGCTTCCACCGTAGGCAGCAAATACTAATGTTTTTCCGCCTTCACCTGCTGATTTTTCAGACGAATTGCCCGTTTGGCTGCTGCACGCAGAAATAATACCCAGAACAAGAATAATTAATAGAGCTAACGACACTTTTCTTTTTTTCATCATTACTCCTCCTCAAATATAGATATCTATCATATGCGGCAATACTTTAGCTACTCGACTTTCCTCCCTTTCCTTTTAAATTATTTTAGTAATCATTGATGTAATTTTTTAAATTTTCAGATAAGCGCTTTCAAAAAAATATAATATTATAATCTATTAAGTTATAATATTATACATTTATTCTTATCTAAAAATGAATCTCAGTATAATAGGTAACTTGATCATGGCGTACATAAAATTTCGAGTATTCAATTACCTTTTCCTGCTTGGTATACGTAAACCTCTCCCATTCAAACACAGGCGTACCTGGTTCAACCTGAAGCCATTCTGCCATTTCACCTAAAGCAATATACGGCTTAATTAATAGCCTAGCCCTTCCTAACAAAATATGAAACTTATTTCTCAGAATATTGTAGATAAGTTCATTATTTATATCATTTGGCGTCAGGCCAGGACATTGAACATAGGGCAGATACGAGTACTCAAGTGCAACTGGAACATCATTCTCAATTTTTAAACGCTTGATCTTAATGATTTTTGCTTCAGGCTGCAATTCTAGTTTTTCTGCCACCTCGTTTTCCGCATTTTCAATCGAAAAACCGAGTAATTCATGCGGATGTTCCTCTTCTTCTGTTGTTAAGGAGAAGAACGCATTAATATCTTGTTCATTAGTGGAACCCGCTACAAAAGTACCTTTCCCTCTTTGCCGGTAAAGATACCCTTTGTTTACCAATTCAATGACCGCCCGTTTGACCGTAATGGTACTCACATCAAACAGATCAGCTAATTCCTGTTCAGTTGGCAGCTGATAACCTATATCCCACTGCTTGGATTTAATTTTTTCCTCTAATACCAGTTCCACTTGACGATAGAGAGGAACATGATTATGTTTATCTATTTTCATAAAATCACACCTAATTTATAATATTATAACTTTATAACCTTACACTATATTTACTATTAATACATAATTTACCGTGATTTCCCTCCGTTGTCAATATTTTTTGAATATTTTGTACATTAAAATTTTAATTATGAATGGTTTCCCCGCTCATTATTTTACGAACTTCTGACATCGCGGTGTTTTATTTTTAGGAGATGACAAATGGCCTCCATCGTTTGATGATTAGCAGAGAGGTAAATCTCGTGTTTGCTTGATTGCGGCTTAATTTTGCGCATCTGATCTCCTCTTATAACAAACCCAAATATTTTAAGATGATTTTGAAAATACTTGGATCAGTTAAGTTTCCCCTGAAATTGGTCATATTTTTTCATCTCATCGATTGTCTCTTCTATTTCCCTGATAAAATGATCAAATAGTTGAGGATTCTCTGATTCATTAAAGTTTTGTTTATCGATGGAATTAAGTAAAGCAATTATCCCTTTAAACTTTAAATCATCAAAAAATGGGATTCGGCTTTCCCCGATAATTTCCCCTTTCACTTCAAGCTTCCCTTTGCCATTCTCCAACTTAAATGTGACTTTTTGCGTATTTTCAATATCCAATTATGGTCACTCCAATAAAATATAAGTTTATTTCCTATTTATAAATATTATAGTGCCATAAAGATATTAACTGGATTCAAAAATAGGAACAATAAAAATCTAGGATAGTCAAACTTTGTACTTTTTCTCTCTTCGAAGAAATTAGTTGCCTTCACGATGACCAGCTCTGGAACTTCTAACAATTTTCACACATCGACTTCCGTTTTTTCCTTGGATATGATTCAATTAAAATATATGCCATTATTTTCATCTCCTTGGTCGGAAATAGTATTTAGAGGTTTTGTGATAGTTACGATATTTTTACGATTTATGATGAAAAAGGTGGCCTTTTTTAAATTTGACCTTTTTGAGTGTACTAAAATACCCGTATTTTTGGAGCCTCACGGTTTAATGCTTTGATGAGGGGTTGGTGAGAACATTGAATACTTTCAAAAAATTACCCAGCGAAAAACAACTTCATATTTTAGACTCCGCGGCCGAATGCTTCGCCGAGAAAGGATATTATGGAGCCAGTATTAAAGATATTTGTCAAAAAGCCAATATTTCCAATGGCGCTTTATATAAATACTTTTCCAATAAAGAGGAAGTATTTTTAGCGGTATTGAATCAATGCCAAAATATTTTAGTTGAGCATTTATATCAGAAGTATACACATATTCATCACTCACTTCTTACTTCAGTTCGGGAGTATTTAGAGGAGATTGAAAACCTCCATTCCAAATACCCTAACTACATAAAAGTTTATGCGAATCTCGGCTCGAACAATATGGAAAATTTCTCTCAAGAGTTACATGATGCTTTTATGGAGTCAGGCGCTTATATACTTAACATGGTTTCAGAAGCAAAAGCTAGAGGAGAAATTCATTCTTCAGTTGATGAAAAAGTGTTATCTTTTTTATTGGATAATCAATTTATCCTTTTCCTTTATTCATTGGTTTCAGATTACCACGAAAAGAGATTCCGGTCTTTTCTAAGAAAAGAAAAAAATGAAACGCTAACTAATCAAGAGAAAATCGACTTTATTTTGAACTCAGTCCAACTTTTCTTTAAAAACTCCTAATAAAAGGAAATGTTTTTATGGGTCATAGATTCATTTTTTATAATAACGATTAAAAAGCTTGTCGATCTCTTATAATTGAGAGATCGACAAGCTTTTTTCAATTATCCAGCTTTTTTACAGACTGGATTTTTCTTTTAAAAATCTGGCTGGGTCCATAAAATCGATATCATAATGAGTTTCACCTGTCAGGACGAGTTCAGACGCAATCCTGCCCATTAGAGGCGCAAACTTAAACCCATGCCCTGAAAATCCGCCCATTACGATGATATTTTCATTTCCTGGCAGAAATCCAACCAGAGGAGCATGATCTGGTGTATAGCCATCCATATACGCGGCCACTCTTACCGGTTCAGGAATCAGGTCTGGCAAGCAGCTTTTGACACCTTGAATCAGTTTTTCGATATCTTGAAGCGGCACATTCCGGTCCATGGAATTTGGATTTATGACAGGCCCATCACCTCGATCACTAACAGGTGCAATCTTCACCATGCTGCAATCCAATGAAGGCACTCCAAATAAATTAATTTCCTCCGAAAAACGGACAAAGATAGGAAATCGCTCTGGCAGGAATTGATTTATCTTTTCTGATGTAAACCAAGTCAATAAAAGGCGGTTAACTTCAAAATTGTCTTTTAGGGCAGGCAGCAATTTATCTAACCAAGGTCCAGCTGTAACAATCACTTTTTCAAACTCATATGCCCTATCATCGACCATAACGGTTACACCGTTTGAATGAGGAATTATATTTTGGACGGTCGCTTTCCTTAATATAGTGGCCCCTAATTCCTCAGCCCTTCTTGCTGCCGTTAGGACAGAGCGTTCTGGCCGTATAAATCCGGCCTGCTTATCTAGAATCATCACCTCTCCATCGTTTAAAGGATGTTGAGGATAATACACTTTCGCTTGTGCCGGCCCAATGATTTCGTGATCTAAGTCATAGGTACGAACACACTCCAAAATAGTTTTTATCGACTCATGCTGTTCGTTGCCAATCATTAGACCTCCATTCAAGGTAAGGAGATCCGTATTGGTGTCTTGTTCCAATTCGCGCCATTGTTGGCGGGAATCCATGAGGAGCGGAACATACTTGCTTCCTTCCAAATAGGCCGTCCTAAATGCTCTTGATTCTCCTCCTGCTGCAGAGCGATCATGTCCAAGATAAAACTGTTCAAATCCAATGACAGATGTAATTCCTTTTCGTGCCAGTTGCCACATGGCCATACTGCCCATTGTACCAACCCCAATTACCGCTACCCTTGCATCCTTCAGTGGGATTCCTCCCTTCGAAAAGTTATTCAACTTACATTTTTACTTTTAAAAATCGCTCTGGACGTAAGTGTGAAATATTAAAATTTGTATTGCCTGTTTCGATGAGATCTAATCCGATTTTACCCATAACAGGCGCTAACTTAAATCCATGGCCAGAGTATCCTCCCATAATAAACGTCCGCTTAAACCCAGGAACCAATCCGACTACAGCGTGCTCATCCGTTGTATAGCCGTCCATGTGCACACTGATTCTGACTGGATCTGGTCTTAAGTCTGGCATATAGTTGCGGACTGCCTGATTAATGTTGTTCAACTCAGAAAGAGCAACATCACGGTGTAAGTTGTCTGGATCTTCTACATCTCCAAAAGTATCAATGCTCCCTATCTTGACCATGGTTCCCTCTAATGTCGGAATCCCAAAAAAACTAATCTCTTCTGCCCATCTTCCAAATACAGGGAAAGCATTCGGCACATACTGATTCATTTTATCTGTTGGATACCACGTCATGACAATCTTTCGAGGAGTTAAATTCTCTTTTAATTCAGGAAATAGTTTAGTTGTCCAAGGTCCAGCTGTAACAATGACTTGATCAAAATCATATGGCACTCCATTAGCAACAACCCTAACCTTGCCTTCCAACTCTTCAATCTGCTCTACAGCAGCATGGCGGTGAATGACGGCTCCAAGTGCTTCCGCTCTTTCTGCTGCTGCAAAGACAGCCAATTCGGGTCTCATAAAACCAGCTTCTTTATCAAGTACCATAATGTCATCTGGGTTAAGTTTGTGTTGGGGAAATCGCACGTTTGCACTAGCTGCATCTAACACCTCATGACTGATATCAAAATCATGGGTACTTTTGATGACGTTTTTCATTTTGTAGGAATCTTTCGGCCCGATCATAAGTCCGCCGTTTAGAGTCAATAGATTGTATCCAGTTTCAGCCTCTAAATCACCCCATAAAACCCGTGATTCTTTCAGCAATGGAACATATTCAGCCCCCTCCATATACGCTGTCCGGAACATACGAGACTCGCCTCCGGCAGCTGAACGATCATGGGCGATTCCGAATTGTTCAAATCCCACCGCCTCTATACCTTTCTTTGCTAATTGCCAGAGTGTCATACTGCCAATTGATCCTACCCCAATCACTGCTACTCTTTTTGTCATCTAGCCTTTTCCTCCCTCAAGTTCACGTTATACAGTGGTGTTGCCACGTTTGAAGCCTCCACAAGTGAAATATTCCTAGTTTCTGGAGCCCACTTAATTGAAATGAATGCAGCAAGCAATAAAATTCCAGCTAAAATTCCCATTGTTATATTAATACCAAGGACATCTAAACTGATCGGTAAAAGAAAAGTTCCTACAGCTGCCCCAATCCGACTGATCATGGTGGCAAATCCTACTCCCGTTGAACGAATGTGAGTAGGAAAAATCTCACTTGGATAGACGGTTTGCAAATTGCCAGATCCAGAAGCAGCGAATACGTAAATGGCAAAACATCCCACAACGATAAATGAGGATGGATTTGGAATAATGGCAAGCAATGCAATTGAAATAGCGAGGATAAAGAAAGAGTAAATGGCAAAGCTTCTGCGCGAGATTTTATCCATAATCACTACCCCTACCACTGCCCCGGCCAATTGAAAGAGATTGGATATAAGGGTACTGAAAAACCCGTCCTCCATATTAAGGCTCGTGAAAACAATGGGTGTAAAAGTCATCATTCCGAAATAAGGCAAGACATGCAGGCCCCAAAATAAACCAGCAAATGCCGTTCGTGTTCGATAGTTTCTATTAAATAACTCTTTGACATTTGTCTTCTTGTTTTCCTCAAGACGGAGGTCATCAATCCGGACATGTTTGCCAAAAAATTTGTCCACAACTGCTGTTGCTTCGTCAATTCTCCCTTTGCTCACGAGCCATCTAGGAGATTCTGGAGCTCCTAATCTCATGACAAATAAAAGGAAAGCTGGTACAGCACTACTTGCCAGCATCCAACGCCAAACCTCTTCTCCTCCAAACGATAGCATGGCATAACTGATAATGACAGAAAACACAAAGCCCACAGTCCACATAGCATTCAAACACGCTAGAACCGTGCCCCGCTGTTTTTTCGGAAGCAGCTCTGACAGCAGCGTCGCACCTGTCGCATATTCAGCGCTAATCATAATGCCCATCAATAACCGAAGAATGAACAATTGCTCTGGGGATGTAACGAAAAATTGTGGAATGGAAAGCACCACAAAGAAAGCAATCGTTACTAGATAGATAGGTTTCCTTCCAATTTTATCCGTCAGCCATCCAAAGAAGAAACTTCCCAAGAATAAACCAATCAGTGCAGAACTTCCGATTAACCCATACCATACAGAGCTTAACTCCATTTGGGGACCTAACAATGTAAGAGCAATACCTATAACACCTAAAATATATCCATCGCAAAATTTTCCACCTGTTGTAAAGATGGCTGTCCTAATATGGGTTTTGCTTAACGGTAGATCGTCCATAGAAATTGTTCTCTCCACAAGAGTTTCCCCCTTTATTCAATTTTTTGGCATCAGGTACTCAGCATGCTACGCTACAGAATATTAAATAAAACTAGAAAGAATTCCTTCCCATAGACCCCCTTCCATCAAATATGATTCAATCGACCTAAGGAATAAGAAACCTACTTTTTTCTTTCATTTTTAGAGAGTGAACGTTCACTCTTCTACATAATAATAGCAACATCGTAGTGTTTATTCAATAGTTAATTTTGAATAATCTGAAGATTCATAATAAAAAGTATTTTATTTCCAAAACTTTATTTAAATCTAATTGGGTGTAAGATCCAGTATCATCCTTTACATAATTAATAATATTGGTTTTTAATCGTGGCGTGGGATATAATAGGGATCACGTTTATTAATTTCAGCTTAAACCTTAAAAGGAAGGTATCCTATATCACGAATGATTAAATCGTGTTTTTTAATGGTATCAACATAATAAGACCTACCTTTCTATACGATTCAAGAAAGAGTAGGTCTTTTTTGTATAAATTGGAACTTATTATGGGCATTGGGGGCAGCCCCCCATCACTTTAAAATATTAAACTACTAAAATAACCTCTATTTTTGATTAATCAAAATTCTCGGTACCAGTATGGCCTGTTCGTTTACAAAGTCTTCACTTAATATTCCCATTTCGCGAATATGTGCACGAGTTTTTTCATCACCCAAATAATATAGTAAGGAATAGATCAGCAGAATTCGTAGAACATATTCTTTATTTTGGTGCTGATGATGATATTCAAGATAAGGAATGTGGGCTCGGAAATAACTTTCCCAATCTGTTTCATCGGTTTTATCAAACATCCGTACTAGGACAGCAACTTGACTTTCCGTTGCGTCAATCTTAAAATCCCATTCCACTCCATTAGGTTCACTAAAAATCTCGTGAGATTGAATGTTAATAAAATAGCTGTGTTTTGGTTCATCCATAAGATCATCTCCTATCCTTTTTGGATGTATACCACAAATCTGAAAGTCCAAAACGGTTATGAGTATCAGTATTTCAAATCAACAATTCCATTTGGACTTTTTCTACATGCATTTTTTATTTGACAGGTGAATGTCTTTTCTCAATTGAATGAGATAAAATTGGTACAACAAAGGGATATCCAAGTCTTCATCGACAGTTTAAAACACTTTCGTATGAAAAACCTCCAAAAATATTAATTTTGGAGGTTTTTTGTGTATGTTTAATTTGTTAAGCTTTGTTCAGAATAATTTAAACTGCATCAATTGTGATGGTAATCTCAGTATCAAATTACTGTTGCAGCGGATTTTCCCATCGATTTTCCCTTTTTTAATAATCTTAAAAACTTGTGTTTCCTCAGGAAGATACTCAACCAAATCTAGTGATTGTTCATTTTGGTAGAAATAGCCTTGTTCGGGATATTTATTGAAATCAGAACGGACAAATTGGACAACGGTTCCTACTGGCACAGTATAGTGATTGTTTGCCACATTAATATTGCCATTCGAAGAAATATAAAATTCAATTTGAAGGGCACTGGGAATCTTAGGAACTCTATAAGGAATTAAAACTAAGCGTCCATTCTTAACTGTCCACCTGGAATACCTGTTCGCACTTTTCTGTATAAGTTTACCATCCTCAAAAAATATGTCTCCATTATATACCGAATCATTGCACCTTACCAATTCAACTATTTTTCCTTTAAAGTTACCGATGATTGTATAATGTAAAAAGTCTCCGTTACCCGTCCAGGTGGAAAAAATCAAGACATTTTGTTTAACTAGGCTTAAAAAGCCATAAGTAATCCGATATTCTTTAGGGTGTATTTTCGTTTCCTTATATTTTGTAACCCATTCTCCTGTATTCTCATCCTTACTCTGTAAAAGGATCTCTTGAGGCGTTTGTACCACTCTTTCTGAACTGCTCTCTCCACCAAGGTTTATATAGGTAATACCATCTTCTTGTTTTTCGTCCTTTATAGACTTATTAAATAGGAAACTATCCCAAAATTTTGATTTTTTTTGTCTCTCCAATTCTACTATCCTCCTTAAAGCCAAAATATTGTGAAACAATATATCCTATTCGAGAAAGGGACAATGGGTATCTATAACGTATAAAAAAGTGTATTACTTTGCTACTATTGTAATTGTAATCCCCTTATCTCTATGTGAGTCGGGAATGATCTTCCCTTCAACCTTTCCTTTTTTAACAATCTTAAAGGCTTGTGCCAGGTCAGGAAAATCCTCAATCATCTCAATCGATTGTTCATCTTCGTGAAAGTAACCTTGCCAGGGACTTTCATTTAAATCGGCTCGGATAAATTGAACGATTGTTCCTACTGGAACAATATAATGGTTTTTTTCAACTTTTACACGTCCGTCTGGAAAAAGGTAATATTCAATCTGAAGCGCACCGGAAATCTTTGGAATTTTATAGGGAATCAACATTAATCTGCCATCTTTGATGACCCATTTGGAATACCTATTTGTACTTTTCTCTAGTAATTTGCCATCTTCAAAAAAGATGTCTCCCTTATAAACACCTTCAGTGTCAGCCAATTCAACAATTTTTCCTTTCCTTCTACCGATGATTGTATAATCTAAATACCCACCGCTTCCCATCCAGGTAGAAAGAATCACTACATTTTGCTTAACTAGCTTAAAATAGCCAGAAGAAATTCGATAATCTTTAGGGGCTATTTTCGTTTTCTTATATTCGGTTACCCATTCACCTGTTTGATCATCCTTACTTTGCAAAATGATTTCATGATCGGTTTGCACTACTCTAACTAACGTAGTCTCACTGCCGAGGTTAACATATTTTACTCCATCTTCTTGTTCTTCATTTTTGAGAGACTTGTTAAATAGGAAACTAGTCCAGAAACTTGGTTTTTTCTTATTATCCAAATCTATAAACCTCCTATATTTTATGAACAGTATATCCTATTCAGGTATGAAGAAAGGGGAGTCAGTTATATTATGGAAATTAAGAAAAAAGGATCTGCCACGTAGCCAGATCCTTCAATTATTATTTTGAGCTGATGAAACGCTGTTTACAAGCTTGCAGTTTTGAGACTTCATCAAAAAATAGATTAAAATGGAAACACAAAGGGACATCCAAGTCTAAATCGACATCTTAAAACTCGTTAAAGCGCTCTTTTCGATACTCTGTCTCCTCTTCTTTAGTAAGCAATCTGGTTGCTTCTCCAACTGAACCTCCTTGAAGCTCCCAAATTTTATTATGGTCTGAAACCGCTTTACTAAAATCACCCACTTGCCATTTCTCTAAGATGCCTATGTATAGATCACTGTGATCTAAACCGTTCTGATCTCGTTTAACCGCATCAAGTAATTGATCAATTCTTTCTTGAGTTGGTTCTAAATCACTCCATTTCTCCGAAGCATATACCTTAGAATGACTCATGGAATGGATCGCGTCTTGAATTTCAGCTTCAGTGATACCTTCTGGAAATTCTGTTTCCACTTGCGTTTCAATTACTTCATCCTCTTCCGAAGCTTCATCAGTAGGGGTCCATGTTTCAATGACGTCCTTTTCTTCGTTTTTTTCAACGTGTTTAACCGCTTCCTTTGATCCTAGCAAACTAGTAGATACATAGTACCCAATGCCCAAGACTAGAGTGGCAATAACGATAACGATGGCACTTCTATATTTCCCCATAATACCCTTCATACCCTTCAATGTAGGTTTGACCTGATAACTGCACCAAATCTTTCCTTAACTTTTGCGTATCCACCATAACGTACACTTGATATTTGGGATTGTTCTTGTTTCTCATGCTTTGGTGAAAATCATTGCCAAGTTTCACTAACATTATTAATCTTGTGAAAAAGGGTGTATTGAAGAAAAAATAGATATGCTTTAATAGTTCATAATGTATTACAAAAGAAAAATTCCCCGATCCACTAAAGGATTCGGGGTTTATTTAGTTCTTGTTATAAAGCTATTTTTATGAATCTAGTTGGTCTTTATAAAATTTCAGCTGCTCTCCTATCCCTTTTCCTTCAAGTGGTATCTCATATTGAATCCCACTATTTTCTAGAAGCGGAATAAGGTATTCTCTATATTTTTTTCCAGCATAAAAGTCTAATTGGAGTGGCTCCAATTTTATTAGTTGATCAAATACTTCTTTTGACCATTCTTTGCGTTGTGACGAATTCATTTTATTTAAAGTTACATCATATGGTTCAATTACTGTTTCTTTATTAAGCAATCCATATTTAGCGGATAAAATAAACCAATTATCGTAATTTTGTTTGCTGATATATGCGATTGCTTTTTTAAATAATTGAGATTCTATGTACATTTCTTGAGCAGAGCAAGGATAATCTCTTTTTAATTTTGTACAGCTAATTAAGGCATATTTAGACATAGAATTCACCTTTCATAAAGAGTGTTCTAATATCACAGTTCCAATAATGTCTTAGTTCACTTGAAAGAGCCTAAGACATGCCATCGGACATGATCCCCATCAACACTTTAAAAACCCCAGTAGGATTCTTCTCTAGATCTTCAAAGGGAACTTCCTTCTTTACATCATTCTTGACAAATACAATGTTTCTCTCTGACTTGTGCATGATTACCTTCATCCCTTTTATCCGGTATTCCATTACGCTAGAGGCATGATCAAGTTCCGAATCATCTAAATCTAGTTTAATCCGATCCGACACCCTTCTCAGTATTCTCCATATAATCATTTCTTCTTTAGATTTCATAAACAATTCAGGAAGCTCTGTTGCTTCCTTTAAGACGCTGAGTGTTGTAAGTACATATTTAGAAATTCCATAATGGACTGGCTTGATAATAGGATTAAGGTTCATCCAATAAGCCACTTTAAACCTTATTAATTCAATTTCACTAGCTCTTGCAGGCTGGACCTCTTGAATTTTCCCATATACCAGAACACCATTTTCTGCATTAACGCCACTTTTAACGTACAAAGCCACATATTTCGCATGCTGCCAACCTCTTTTAAGCTTCTCAACAGGAATTGAATAGTAGCCTTCTTTAATAAAAAGATCATAATCTTCCTTATTTGATACAAGCCCTACTAGAACCGTCTCATCTAGACTTGATTTCCATTCTGCTAGTGTCCCTCGAGGAAGTATTCCTTCCTTCTGAATTTCCTCTGGCCCCGTATCGATCAACCTCTCCACAAATTGTTCCACTAAGGTGGTGACATTCGGTAGAAATGGTAGTCCACCAATATTAACTTTATTAATACTTTGATAAAAATGATGTTCTTGATAAGATTGTTCATCAAACCACGGAAAGAGAACATACGCTCCAAATGCAGTTCTTTCATAAGGGCCATCAACTTCCGAAGCCACAATCGAATCTCGATAGCGATGCATCGTATTGATATCATCTTCCATCGGGCCAGGTGTTTTGTATCGTTTTTGATAGTAGCTATCAGCTTGGGCATAATCGATTCTGTATTTTGCATCAAATATATAGTTAAAGGTGTAGTCTTTCCCCTTTTTCCGAATGCTTAACATTGTATCAGGTTTCTGTGGAAGAGTCGGTAAGCCACCTTCGTATTTTTGATAGGTCAAGACAATTTCTTCATTCGTAATTGGATGCTTAAAAACACGCTTTGCTATACGGTTTGCTTCAAGATTAACAAATAACCCCTCACGATTTACTTGGACAATGTCTTGACTCACTAGTTTATACTTCCGACCGAGAATTTGCCCGAGCTTAAGGAAAGTCCAATATTCATAAAGTGTTGCTACATCCTTCACAGACATTTGATAAATTTTCCCTTCAAGCACCAACCCCTTTGAAACGGTTAAGTAAATTTGAAAGGCATCTCGATAGCCCGGGGCCATTTGCAACACCAAACTCATCACTGACCGATCTAAGCTTCCAATATTCGACCAAAAAGAATTTTTCACCCTTGCTTGAAGCTGATGGGTCATCTTTTTGATCCTTTCCACCAAATCAGGATCTGGATCCTCTAAGGTCCTTTTATTCAAATTTAGTATGGACTCAAGTAAATCGTTGAGCTTATGAATTAATCTCCCTATCATCCACTTGACGTATCTATTTTCAACTGTATCGTAGGTTAACTCCTTCTTGATTCGTAACCCTTCTAAAGGCATGAGATTCTTTTTTTTAAAGGAAATTCCATTCTCTACTTCAACAAATAAATTCGAACGTTTTCGTAAATAATTCCGACTAGTGGAATCAAGCTTCCTTAACTGATCCCCTCTTGCCTTTTCATATGTCTTTTCTAGCTTATGATGTGGCTGCTGCTCAATTCGAGAAACAGCTTGTAAAAACTTTTGAAAATGCAGACTAATTAGCCGATAAAACTCAGATCTAGAAGGTTTTCCTTCTAGCTTCAATCTTGCGCCTAAATAAGTTTTCCGGATGAAATGATAAGCGAGGTTATAAATCTCATCATTTACTTCTTCAACTAGCTTTTTGTAATCATTTTTATAATCTAGCTTGGAAGGATAGATTTCTAACGTTACTTCCAATATCTTCTGGCTATTGTTTCTGATTTCAAACGTCGTAAATCCGACTTCATTTTGAAATTGAAGATTCCCCATCAACATCGACTGTTGGCCAATTTTCAAAGCTGAAATCGATTTTCTTAAAAGCGGGTGCTCATGATAAAAGGTTAATTCTTGACCGGTCTTCGGCATAACGATAAGCTGATAAATTCCATTTTCAAAAAAGATTGGCCTTAGCTCCATTGGCTGTACAAGCTGTTGTTGATTTATATCATATACCTTGATTTCTTGAATGCCTTCACCGTGCACGGAAAATTTCATGACATCATGATAGTCCATATTTCGATATTGCTTTAATCCTTCATACCGTTCATGATACGGTTTTCCTTTTATGATCAGAGATAAATCATCTGTTTCAATCTGAACTAATTCAACATCCTCACGAGATCCAGAAGGAAGTGAAGCCATCTACTAACCTCCTAATCATTTCGGCAACCTTTGCTGCACTATGAGGATATTTTGCACTCACAAGATCCAATTCGGTCACATCGTGATCTTCTTCATACTGTTTATTAGTGAAAAGTAAATATAGCTCCCTTAACAATTGATCTACCTCTGAATCACTACCTGCAATCCGTGCTAATACCTTTTGTAAAATACAATGGTCCAATGCTTCTTCAAAGGTCATTAATTTTGCCTTTTCGTTATATACCATATAAAAGCAAATCTCATCACGAACACGGTATCCAACATGCGCATTCGTCTTTTTAAGAGACTGGTTCATAGTCACCAACTCTTTCGTTACCCGTTCTACTAAAGAAGTGTTCCCTTGATAAACATCCTTAAGATGAAGATAGTTAGAGGCAAAGGAATCGTGTCCGATAACAAGAGGCTCTACATCATCTAAATCATTTAAGAAAGCGAGATTTCCGAGTTCGACTCGATTAAATTCAATTGTGTTTGCACGGTCCAATACTTTTTTACTAAACGGATGAGTCGTTTCATCCATATTGACGGTCCCGATGATATACAGATTATTCGGAAGCTTGAGATCAGCACTAGCTATTTCCTGTGATAATAAATTCGACGAAACCATCTTTCCGTCTTTCCATTTTCTGCTTTCCATTACACTTAAAATATCACTAAAATAATACTCTACCCTTGCCAAGTTCATTTCATCTAGTAGAACAAAGTAGGGTAAGTTTGGGTGATCTACCGCTCTCTTAATCACCTTCGTCAGTGGCCCCTCTTTAAATTCACCCTTAATATCAACATATCCTAATACATCGGAACCATCATTCCAATCAGGGCGAATCGGTATCAAAGAAAACTGACCATTCTCTTCCGTTGCTCCCACACTCTCAGCAAACCATTGGACCATCTTTGTTTTCCCGGTTCCGGAAATCCCTGAGAGAATCACGAATGGTTTGGTTTTTATCGATAGGAATAAGTTGATCACCTCTTCTCTTTTGTATAAAAAGCCTTTGCTTCTTATGTAGGAGTAAATATGGTCGATGAGCTCTTTATCATTAAGACTCTTTGTTTCTGTTTCACGCACTATGTAATCTTCGGTTTTGATCGACTCTGTCGTTTTGTACCCATTTTTAAGCGAAATATAATGTTCGTAGATGTTGACCATTTCCTGTAGATCAGTCACAAATGTATTTTCATCTGGCAAGTTTTCTATGTAGTATGGGATATAAGCTGCTGTTGATAAAGCATATTGTCTAGCCTTCGAACTGATTCCTAGACTGAAGTTGTCATCCTTTCGTACCTTACTGGTTTCAGGAATGGACTCACGAATCTCATCCTTTATTCGCTCCATTTCATCCTTGGAAGTTTCCGTAACACCTTGGGCGAGTGTAAGATAGACACTTTTCATATCCTCACTAAACAGATAAACAATGTAATACCCTCTCTGCGTAGAAACTGTAATTTTCCGGTTCATAATGGCCACCCAAGGTACAGAGGCCCAATTTCCTTGACCAACTGATCCTATTACTAAATACTCTGCTGAATCAATAAAAGATAGTTGATAAAACTCCGAAGGAATCGTATTTCGAACAAAGGCTCCAAGCGGGTGACTCCCAAAACCTTCACGTTTTGCATCAAGGTATTCATTCATTACTTTTAAAAGACTACTTCTTATATCGCTCACCATTACCTGCTCCTTTAAGCTAATAGTATCAAAGAAATTTTCAGTAGGGATCCAGTCTTGGTCAATTAATTGGGTGTTTTCTAACCACAAAAGCAGATAATTTGTTCTTTCTTTTGCAACTGAATCCACCATTAAATTGTGACCACGAGAATTACGAACAATCAGCATCCCTATCTCTTCAAGAGCAACCTTCTTCTCCTTTTTCGAATAATTTCTAAGGAGATCTAAACAAATAAGTATGGCCCTGAAATAACCAAGATTTAATAGAATTCTTTTTATGTATTGATCTTTATTTTCTACTTCAATATATTCAGCTAACTGGAAATGATTTGCTTCGTTTAATTCATTAATAAAACCAAGCAATCGAGCATCTTGTCTACTTCTTGCCTTTACTCGATATAAGTTGCCGTCAAACTGTTCGTTCAATTGTGTTGGATCATATGCACCTGTAATTACTTCATCCAAAAACCCTTTTACATTTTGGTATTGGACATTGGGTAGTTCATCTGTTTGAAATTCTCGTAAAGATAAAATGGTTGTCCTTCCACTAATGGATGCCTCAACAAATGGGAGGTTAGAAAATAAAGCCATTAAGAATGAAGTTCTTCCCCTCGTCTTCTTAAAATCATTGGCAACACCCTGCCGAGCACTTACAAACTCACGCCAACCTTCCAGTATAAACTCAAATGATATAAACTCATACGGATCCTGTTTTTCACCATTTTGAAATTTACTCCTAGAAGATTCTGTTTCAACATAAATGCCTTTATCGTCAAACTTGATTATTTTATTTACTTTTTCTGTACTTAATGTTTTTACAAGTCTTAACCTTTTAGTAAGTTCAACTACGATATTTTCTATCAAATAAAATCACTCCGGAATTTGAATAAATAAACTTATTAGTTTATTTTACCAAATTTTGATAAACGTACATAATTTATTTAAAGTGCCTAATAATGGAAAAAGAAAAGAGAGCTTTGGCAGCTCTCAGGTCTTGGTAGTATCAAATATGGTGGATTCACTTATTCAAGAATTATTAATCTTCAAAATTCAATTAAGAAAATTTTCTCTTCGAATCCCCTTGTTTTTTCTGCATTCTTTTGTCGTACCTCTTATACCTTTTCAATATTGTAACTATGACATTTAGCTAAAGCATAAATGATTTCTAGCATCTCAGCCTCAGAAAGAATTCTCAAGAATCCTTGATATTATTAGGTTGGCGGGTCTGCGTGGGAATCGAACCCACCAGACCTGGCACGCAGGTCTCAAGCAGTTTTGAAGACTGTGGAGGACACCAGTACCCCATTCAGCCCCTTCTAAATTGCTATATATCAACGTTTCTAAAGTATATCTACACAGTTTTATTATCGTATAGTGATTATCTTTTATCAATCATTTATTTATTTTAATAATATTCTGTTATGTGTGTTTTTTTTTGAAATAAGTAACTCTTTATCTCAAAAAAATTCTTTTTTTGGCTTGATTTGAAAAGTTTTCATAGTAATATTTTAGGTCTTCACAAAGTTTGTATAAATGTTCTCTAAGTTCTCTGTATTTATCATATTTATCACTTTTAAAATGAGGTGCTAAAAAAACAATTCCATCTGCTACATCATTATTATAGAAGAAATTATTATCAATAAAATCTAATACCTTTTCGAATTCACAAATAAAATATAAAAAACTAAATTGAACATCTTCATCTAAAAACGACCGTGATGGTTTTGTTGCCCAACTAATAAATTCATAATAATGTGTTATGTTATCTGAATGTGCAAATTGATTTGATTCTAAAAGACTATTAAAAAGATAAAACTTATCTTCATCAAACTTCTCTATTACTTTTTCAAACAAATTCTCTTCATGAGTTTGTTTAGGTGATGTTAATTCCAGGCGTTATTTTATTTGATTGAGTATATTATTAATCTGATGTTGGAAATATTCATTCCTAATATATGTGTTTTTTTCTTTTATTAATTCCTTTTTATAAAAGTCTTCACCTAAATAATCAATAGAAACTGAATGGTCTCTTTCCATTTCTTCTTTCCATTCAGCGAACCAACTCTCTTCATCTTGAGACATATTCAAATGAACAGGGTCAACTGGCTGTACGTCATAATGGCCGTATACTAAGACTGTTGGAGCGTTTTCCTGATGAAGCCAGTCCCCATAGATTATCGGATGACCTTTTGTCTGGACGATTTCATCATGATCCATTCCAATGCTTTCTAATTTATTGGCAATCCATGAAGCCGCTTTTTGAATGTCCTCTTTATGCTCAGATAAGGAACTGATGCTTGGAATCCGGAGCAACTCTTTTAAATCCTCGACATTTTGATTGTGTTGATTGGATAACAACTCGGATAATTGACTCATGGTCTCACCTTTTCTAGTTTTTTCTATTTTTATTTTATACAAAAAGACATGATTGGCTTCAAGTAATACAACTTGGCCACTACCTGTCACGTCAAATAAAAAATATATAGTTTATCTTTCTTAAAAAATCTATATGTATTCATATGTTAAGGCATCATCTAGTTTTAAGATGATGCCTTCATGATCACTCTTATTGCTAAAAAGGGGTGCCCCTATTTTAAAGGACACCCTAAATAATTAAGAATTAACAATTTTTTTAAAGATATCTCGATTACTTATTCTGCTCCAACAAGGGACCAATCCTGAATTTTATTATGGAATCCGAATATCTTAGGCTCTCCAAATTGTACTTGTTTAGAAATGGCTGCGAAATCATAATCTGAATAAAGTGAAATGATCGGAACATCTTTCTCCCAAATTGCTTGCAGCTGATTATAAATTTCTTTTCTCTTTTCTGGATCAGCTTCTGATTGTCCTTTTAACAGTAGCTCATCTGACTTTGGATTATTATATCTCATAAAGTTATAGGAACCAGCCTTACTATAAAGAGTTGATATTTCTGGATCCAAAGTAAAGGTAAAGCCCATTAATAACAAATCAAATTCTCCGGCTTTTCCTTTTTGCATAATGGTCGGGAAATCGTACGTTGTGACTTTAACCTTTACTCCCACGTCCTTTAGGTTCTGGGTAATAATATCCGCGGACTGCTCACGGACTTTATTACCGATTGGGACTACTAATTGAAGGGACTGGTTAAAGTCCCAGCCAGCTTCCTTCAATAATTGTTTTGCTTTTTCCGGATCGTAGGTGAATTTTTCTAAATCCTTATCAAGGTAAGGGCTGACCGAAGTATACGGCCCATCTACTATTTCCCCTTTTCCTTTTAATAGCTTATCTACGAATTTTTCACGGTCGAGGGCGTAAGCAAGCGCTTGACGTACTTTGGCATCTGTTATTTTTGTTGTATTAAACATCATCGTTTGAAAACCGATCGTTGGCTCCTCTTTCGTTTTTACATTATTAAACTTTTCAACAGTTTCATAGTCTTGAGCCGGAATCTTTCCGATTCCTGCAGCCACGTTCATATGAAGCTCTCCTGTCTGAAGTTGGGCCACGAGGTTTGGAGCAGGCATAATTTTAACAAACAGGCTGTTCGTCTTTGGTTTTCCTAAATAATAGTCTGGATTACTTACAAATTCGACATATTGATCCTTTTTATATTGAACAAACTTATAGGCGCCATTGGTGACCGTTGGTTTGGTGAATAATGGATCCTTCGATAAATCAGCTGGCGCAATCTTCTCTAAAACATGTTTTGGCAGAATCATAAATTTTGAGCCCAGTTGTTCCTTAATCATATTCGGATCAACAGGTGTTTTCGTTTTAAATTCTACTGTTTGTTGATCGATAACCTTTACCGAAGAAATTTGAGTTTGTCCTTCTTTTAACTTGCCTGTACCATCAAGACCTTCAAAGACGGAGATATAGGTGCCTACAGTGGTTTCAACCTTTGGATTTGCAATTAAGTTAAAGGTAAAAGCGGCATCCTCAGCTGTAACTGGCTTCCCATCAGACCACTTCGCATTCTTATTCAACTTGATTGTAAAGGTTTGGTTATCAGTCGTTTCAAAGGAATCCGCCAATTTTGGGACAAACTCTTGCGGACCTGTCATTTCTAAAAAGGAATCAAACATAAACTTTTCAATAAAACCTGAAGCGATGTCGGAGGAATTAATCGTGCTGAAGTTAATCGGCGGATTAACCATTCCCAGATACATGGTTTTGCTGCCTGATGTTTGACCAGTTGAAGCAGTGGAAGAAGTTTTACTCTGACCTGAGCATGCTGTTAAAGCCAATGATAAGACGATAGCGGATAAGCTTACTGTTCTCTTTAGATAACCCATAATGTCCCCCTAATTGATCTCTTTTTTTAATTAATTATTTTAAATTTTTTGGATCCATGGCATCGCGCAATCCGTCGCCCATAAAATTAATGGATAGAACAGCTAATAAAATCATTAAACCAGGAGGTAACCATAACCAAGGCTGCGTGGCTAATACAGTTAGCGACTGGGCTTCATTTAGCATATTTCCCCAACTGGCCGTTGGCGGCTGTACTCCCATTCCAAGGAAACTTAAGGAGGCTTCTAATATAATCGAAGAGGCGATTCCAAACGTTGCATTGACTAAAATAGGTGCTAAACAGTTTGGCAAAATATGTTGAAAGAGAATCTTCCAGGAAGGTAATCCTAATGCAACCCCCGCTTTCACATAGTCCATCTCTTTAATGATCAGGACGCTGCCTCGAACAATGCGGGCAACCGACGGCCAGCCCAATAATCCGATGACAAGAATAATATTAAGGAGACTTGGTCCCATGATACTGACAAGGACAAGGATGACCATAAGATAAGGAAAGGACATAAACACATCCGTTAGACGCATAATAACCATATCCACCCATTTTCCAAAGTATCCAGCAACAGCGCCGAGGATCGTGCCAATTACGACGTAAATAGCAACCGCTCCGATACCCACAGCGAAGGAGACCCTAGATGCATAAATCAATCTACTTAACAAATCCCGCCCCACTTGGTCTGTCCCCAATAAATGTTCAGCTGAAGGCTGATCAGCAAATTCCCCGTTAACAGCATAAGGACTCTGAGGTGCCAAAAGAGGAGCGCATAATGCCATTAAAACGATTAAACTGAAAACAATTAGTCCAAAAACAGCTAGTTTATGTTTGAAAAACTTTTTTCTAATGACCCTTAAGTAGCTTTCCTCTTTTCCCACCTCTTGTTTTACGTCGAGATTCAGATCATTGACTACCGGAATTCCTGCCATTTTAGTTGCTAGTGACACCTTAACCTCCTCCTTCCGAAAATTAGTTGTACTTAATCCTTGGATCCGCAACGGAATAAAGGATGTCGGTAAGCAGATTTGAGAAAAGAACCATGAAAGCAGCCATCAGGTTAATGGCCATTAACACCGAATAATCCCGTGAACCGATGGATTGAATGGTTAATTGTCCAAGTCCAGGCCATTGAAATATTTGTTCTGTGACCACGGCTCCTCCAATTAAAAGAGGGATATCCAAACCAATGATCGTTATAATCGGGATGAGTGCATTTCTCAGCGCATGTTTATTAGTAACAATAAATTCGCCTAAGCCTTTCGCTCTTGCCGTCCGTAAATAATCCTGTCCCAGTACTTCGATCATACTGGACCTAACATAGCGGACCATACTTCCTGCGATTCCTGTCCCAAGGACGATAGCGGGCATAATCAAATGAGATAACGTATCCGAAAATCCCCCAGTACCGCCAAGTGTATTCATGCCGCCAGTCGGTAAGATCTGCGACATAATCGCAAAGACATAAATCGCACCTAAACCCATAAAGAAGTGTGGAATCGATACGCCAAGAAAAGAAAAAGTAGTCGTCAAGTAATCGATCCATGAATATTGTTTTGTTGCACTTAGAATTCCGATTGGAATGGCAATCAGATACGCAATGATTAAGGCAGACCCCATCAGGATAAGGGTTGGACCCAATCGTTCGAAAATCATATTCGTAACCGGCTCATAGGTGGAGTAAGAGAAACCAAAATCACCTTTAAGCAAATTCCCCAACCAGTGCCAATATTGGATATAGATTGGATCATTTAATCCAAGAGCTTCTTTCTTAATCTCAATGTCTGCAGCCGTTACATCCGGACTTACATACAT
Organism: Bacillus sp. ISL-46; assembly: GCF_018613205.1. Taxonomy (NCBI): domain Bacteria; kingdom Bacillati; phylum Bacillota; class Bacilli; order Caryophanales; family Bacillaceae; genus Bacillus; species Bacillus sp. ISL-46. Next base: position 106,527 of record NZ_JAGGQR010000009.1, on the reverse strand, counting down.
GTCGACTGGGTTTCCTGGTGCCAGATTAATAATTAAAAAGTTAAAGATCGTTACGCCAAACAAGACAGGGATAGCGATCAAAATTCTTCGGATAATATACTGGACCATAGGATCCCTCCTTCCTCGTTTACATTAATGGAAAGTGACAAGCTGTTTGATGTTGAAGACCGATTAATTCCGGGGTTTGCACACCACAAATGTCTTGAGCAATCGGACATCTTGTATGAAAACTGCACCCTTTAGGAGGGTTGGCCGGACTAGGAACATCCCCTTTCACTAAGACTCGTTCCCTGTTCCGCATATGTGGATTTGGAATGGGATAGGTACTCAGTAAACCTTGTGTATAGGGATGTTTCGGCTTCTTAAAAATATCTTCTGTTTGACCAAGTTCAACAATTTTCCCTAAATACATGACCGCAATCCGATCACTAATATATTTGACAGCACCTAAACCATGTGCGATGAAAAGATAGGTAAGCTGAAACTCTTTTTGTAAATCTTTTAGTAGATTCAATACTTGTGCCTGGATGGAAACGTCTAAGGCGGATACCGGTTCATCACAAATGATCAGCTTTGGATTTAATATAAGCGCTCTGGCAATGCCAATCCGTTGCCTTTGACCTCCGGAAAATTCATGCGGATAACGGCTTCGATGCAGCTTTGTTAATCCTACGATTTCAAGCATTTCATTTACTTTTCGATCCACCTCCTCTTTATCTGCCAGTTTATGGGCGAGCAGTGGTTCCGAAAGAAGATCTCCAATCCTCTTTCTCGGATTTAAGGATGAGTAGGGATCTTGAAAGATCATCTGCATTTTCGTGCGGGTTTTTCTTAGTTCGGATCCACTGATATTCGATAAATCGGTTCCTTCTAAAATGACTTTCCCTTCAGTTGGAGAGTCGAGTTTCACAATGGCCCGGCCCGTGGTCGATTTGCCGCAACCGGATTCTCCTACAAGTGCAAGCGTTTCTCCTGGATAGAGGCTGAAGTTTAAACCATCGACCGCTTTTACATGCCCGACCGTCCGGGGAATAATCCCTTTTTTAATAGGGTAATATTTTTTAAGGTTATGAACCTCTAACAAGGGTACATCAGGCACTGTTTTTACATCTTCAATGTTCGTCTCAACCGTTGTAACACTCATACCTGAACCTCCTCGATCGATTTCGCGTTTGTCAAATGCTCTTCTTCTTCCACTAACCAGCATCTGACTTTATGAACTTTTTCCTTATTAATAGAAGAAAGAGGAGGCTTTTCATGCAGACATTTTTCAGTAGCATATGGGCACCTCGTGTGGAACCTGCACCCCTTAGGCATATGCTGTAAGGTTGGTACCATCCCTGGGATGGAATAAAGCCGTTTATGCTCTTCATATTCAAGGTGAGGAATCGACTCAATTAATCCTTTTGTATAGGGATGCTTCGGTTCATCAAATAACGTAAACACATCCGCTTCTTCCACCACTTGCCCCGCATACATGACAAGGACTTTATCTGCCATCTCAGCGATCACGCCCAAATCATGAGTGATTAACATAATCGCGGTATCGGATTCTTCTCTCAGTTCTTTCATCAATTCTAAAATTTGTGCTTGGATGGTCACATCAAGGGCTGTCGTCGGCTCATCGGCAATGAGCAGCTTAGGTTTACAAGACAGGGCCATCGCAATCATGACCCTTTGTCTCATTCCCCCCGATAATGAGTGTGGGTATTCATTCATCACTTCCTCAGCCCGCGGGATTTTTACTTGCTTCAGCATATCAATTGCATATTCTTTAGCATCCTTTGTACTCTTTTTTAAATGTAGCTTGATCCCTTCAATCATCTGGTTACCAATGGTATAAACAGGGTTCAGGGAAGTCATGGGTTCCTGGAAAATCATCGAGATCTGATTCCCGCGAACCTGTCTCATTTCGGCTTCTGTTAGCTTGTTTAATTCTTTGCCATTCATCTTAACCGAACCATTTTTTATGTAACCATTTTTCCCTAGCAATCTCATAATCGACAAGGATGTAACACTTTTCCCGCAGCCCGATTCACCTACAATCCCAATCGTTTCTCCAGGCTCCAGGTTGAAAGTAACCTCGTCAACCGAAATCAATTCTCCTTTTTCAGCCATAAATGCGGTTTGTAAATTTTCTACTTCGATTATTTTGTTGGACATCTTCCTCACCCCTTGCCCTGCTTAAAATCAGGTAAATTCTTAAACTTCTTCTAACTTGGATTTAATAAGCAGGTTCCTCGAGAATCTGTTCCACGTTCTCTACCGTATATTGATGGACAATGCTTAATAGTGCTTTCCCAGCATAGATCATCGCTTTTTCATCGAAATCAAACTTTGGATGATGATGTGGGTAGGCGGCTCCTATTTCTTCATTTCGTGCACCTGTATGAAAGAACATCCCTGGTTTTTCCTGCAAATAGTAAGCAAAATCTTCAGCACCCATGATTGGGTTCATATCTACAAGCATGCCTTCATCTAATGTATTTTTCACGATATCTTTAAAAACTTCAGTTTCACGCTCATGATTATACAGAGCCGGATAACCGTTGTTATATTCAATTTCATATTCAGCATGGAATGCGGAACATACGCCACTCACCATCGTTCTGAACTCTTCTTCGATTTGAACTCTTACGTCTTTGTCAAACGATCGGATCGTTCCGGTTAACACGGCTGAATCTGCGATGACATTCGATGCATTTCCTGCATGGAAGGAACCGACTGATACAACGGCGGAATGTTGTGGATTGACCCGTCTGCTCACGATGTATTGGAGCTGGTTGATTATTTGTGCGCCGATTGCGATGGCATCAATGGTTTCATGCGGTGAGGATCCATGTCCACCCTTACCCTGGATCTTGATTTTAAAGGCATCTGCTGCAGCCATGGTATAACCGTTTTTGACTAAATAAGTGCCGAGCGGTGCACCCGATGCTAGATGTGTTCCAAACACCGCATCCACTCCATCTAAGCAACCATCCTCGATCATCGCAATCGCTCCGCCCGGTGCTAATTCTTCCGCATGCTGGTGAAGCAGCACGACATTTCCGGATAACTGTTCACGATTCTCGCTTAACACCTTTGCCACCGCGAGTAATGTGGCTGTATGGCCATCATGACCACAGGCATGCATCACACCTGGTACTTTGGATTTATAAGGAACTTCCTTTTCATCCTGAATCGGAAGGGCATCAAAGTCTGCTCTAAGGGCAATGGTTTTCCCCGGCTTCGCCCCTCTAATCAACCCGACTACCCCTCTTCCGCCAACACTAGTTCTTACCTCAATTCCAAAGTCAGATAAAATTTCTGCAATCATTTTAGGTGTGTGCACTTCCTGGAATGACAGTTCTGGATTTTCATGCATATACCGTCTCCACACTACCATCTGCTCGTACATTTCTTCCAATTGAAAATGCCAATCCTTAATCATAAAAATCCCTCCGTTTACCTTTTATGATGTTACTAGATTACATTTGATGTTATTTAATATGACATGTAACCTTTATGTCACTGAGTATAATGAAGAATTTTCCAAGCGTCAATCTATTATTCTGACAATTTAGAATATTAAAATTAAAAAATAAGCGCTTTCTTTCCCTTTCTTTTCATAAAGTAAACGGTTTCTATCTTACTGGAAAATTCTGTGGTAGGTTTTCTTCCATATAATAAAAAGGCAATGTTCTCTCAATGGAGAACATTGCTTTCTTTGAAAACAGGATTATTTTATGCCTTCTAGTTTCTCCTGGGAAGCGTTTAACGACTCAGGGAAGCCTAGAAGCATATAAGCCATATGGACGATTCCGTTTTCAAAATCTTGTAGTTTGATAGATTCATTTGGGGCATGTGCCTTTGATCCAACCCAGCCCACCCCTGTACTAACGATTGGCAGCTGAAGCTGTTTACCGAATTCAAACATCGGACCGGTGCCAGCAGAATTAGGGGCTAAAATCCCTTCCTTTTGGTACACTTCTGTGGCCGTTTCCATGACATGAGAGATAAATGGGTGACTAAAGTCAGACCGGTAGGCCTTCTGCCCATTTACAAGGGTGACCTCGATATCATAAAATCCGTGCTTTTCTAAATGCTTTTGAATACAGCTAAGTATATGATTTGGATCTTGACCAGGTACCAAACGACAATCCACTTTCGCCTTTGCCACTTTAGGAAGAACTGTTTTCGCCCCTTCTCCAGTATATCCACTTATTAATCCACAAATTGTCATGGTTGGATGTAAGACCATTGCGGCCCTTGGGTCTTGTCCTTTTGCTGCTGTAATAAGCGGCCTTTTTAATCCATAAAGGTTCGATACAGCCTCCACGTTGAATGGCAAGGAACGGACAGATTGTTTTACTGCTTCGGAAGGCTCCTCAATGCCATCAAAGAAACCCTCTACTAAAATTTCATTTTGCTGATTTTTCATTGTAGCAAGCGCCTGGACTAATCTCCATGCCGCATTATCTACATACGCTCCAACAGAAGAATGCATATCTATATCGGCACCAGCACAAGTCAGCTCTAAATAAGCCATCCCCTTAATGCCGGCAACCATGCTGATTCTGTCTTGTTCGTCCTTTCCTCCAAATTCCCAAATACAGGCGTCAGCCTTAAAGCGATCACGATATTTTTCAAGGTATGGTGTAAGATTCGGGGAGCCAATTTCCTCTTCCCCTTCAATTAAAAATTTAATGTTGCAGGGCAATCCTCCCTGCGTTTTTTGTAATACCTTAATCGCTGTTAATCTAGCAATCAAATCTCCTTTATTATCGGCAACCCCTCTAGCGAATAATTTCCCCTCCCTAATCGTAGGCTGAAAGGGTTCAGAGATCCATTCATCAAGTGGTTCGGGTGGCTGCACATCATAGTGGTTATAAAAGAGTAAAGTTTTCGTCGAATCACCATTACTTCCTGCTGGAAAAAAACCATAAATGACGGGGTTGCCGCCTAAATCATCAAGAACCTCGGCTTCCCCTTTTGCCTCTTCAATCATTTTCACAACAAAACGGACCGTTTCTGGAATGGCTGTATTTTGTGCAGAAATAGTCGGGAATGTTAAATATTCCTTTAACCATTCAATGGCACTTGAAATAGCATTTTTTGTTTCATTTCTTAAATCGTTTAGATTTTGATTATTCATCATAAATCTCCTTTCGGGAAATAGTTTATTTTTTTATAAAAACAATGGTTCTAAATAGATGGAACTGGTGGGTTAATCCCGTCAGGTAATGGAGACACATAGCCCCCTTTATGTTTTATTTCGTTCCTGAATTCATCTTGTGCCTGGGCGACCAAACTAGGATTCTCTATTAATTCCACAACACTTAGACCAATCACCTTAGCAGCAGTTATCATTCCTTTTTGACCAATAGTGGATCCTACGGCGACAACATTTTGCCAAGAATGTCCGGGCGTCCCAATTGGTGCACAAGCTGTTGTAAATTGCGCTGTCGGGATATTCCATGAAACATCCGCGACATCTGTAGACCCAGACATACATTTTCCTTCATCGTAAGGTTCGATCACCTCATCATGCAAAATTTTGTCTAGCAGATTATTAGGGGCACCCGATGTTTTTACAACTACTTCCTTCATTCCTTGATCAAAGGAATCGGTCAGTTCTTTTGCTAGTTTCATATCGTTTTCATCAAAGGATGGAGCTCCCACTTTTTTCAAGTTATTCAGTAAAACTTGTCCTAGAACTTTATTCGGGAGCATATCATAACATCCTGTAATAAAGTCAATATTATAATCCGTTCCCGTCATTAAGGCGGCGCCTTTGGCAATATTGATTAATTTTTCATAGGTTACTTCCACTTCTGACCGGTGTGGTGCGCGTATGTAATACCAAATCTGAGCCTTGTCGGGAACAACATTAGGTGCACCTCCGCCATTTGTGATTGTTGAATGAATCCGTATTTGATCAATTAAATGCTCGCGTAAAAAATTGACTCCAATATCCATTAATTGAACAGCTTTAAGGGCACTCTTCGCAGCTTCTGGATTGGCAGCAGCATGAGCCGATTTTCCATAGAAATTAAATTTGACCGAATTCATCGCTAAAGAGCTGCTTGCCCATAATGAATTCAACGAATTGGGATGCCAGGTTAAACTAACATCTGCATCGTCAAAAACATGATCCCTTGCCATAAAGACCTTTCCAACAAGGGTTTCTTCTGCAGGACAGCCGTAAAATTTAATGGTCCCATCCATTCCTTCTTTTTCCATCCATTCCTTAGCCGCAATCGCCCCTCCTGCCGCAGCGACTCCATAAATGTTATGTCCACATCCATGACCGCTGGCTTCTGGGATAATCGGCTCTTTTTTTGCCCCTAGTTTTTGAGAAAGACCTGGTAATGCATCATATTCACCTAATATCCCAATGACAGGCTTCCCTTTCCCCCACGTCGCAACAAATGCGGTTGGCATACCTGCGATTCCCATTTCAATGGAAAATCCCTCTTTTTCTAGCTTGTTTGCTAACAATTTCGAGGATTGATATTCTTGGAGCCCAAGTTCGGCGTAATTCCAAATTTTTGTCGACCAATCTATTAAATCCTCTGCATGATCATCCACCCACCCTGTGATAACATTATTCAATTTCATTTTTTCAATGGATTTTGTCATCTTTTCATCTCCTTCATTTTATAGTTCAACTTTCATTTCCGAAGATTCTTCTGATTGGTTAGTAGGCTAATGGTTTGGTAGTTTGAGCTTTTTATCCAATAAGCTCTATTCACCTCCTCTGTATTTATTTTTTAAGAGCTTATTCAAACTTAAATAATTTTAAATATTCTGTAAACTACTTTGTGAAGAAACTTAACACTCTTTTTCCTATTATTACCTTCACCAATGCCAAGGAGTAAATATTCACTAGTTAGTTCATCTATTGTTTAATTAATCTTATGCTTGTCATCAAGGCTTTTAAGTCTCTTGGTTCTGAAACTGCAGCTTGCATGTTATTTAAGAAAGAAAAGTAACTCCATTTAGAGGAATATTTAAAAAACTTTCCTACCGTAATGTAAAATAGAACACTCATCCTTTTGGGTGAGTGTTCTATTTTTTCTGAAAATGATAATCTTTTACCTGTTTGAAATTTCTAATAAATCCTACTTTCAGTCCATTTTTTACATTTCCCCACCCGACATTGCCACTGTCTGCCTGTCAGGACCAAACACCTGACCGTTCCATTTCAATAGGGTTTGTACATATCCCAGATTGTCAGCATTGTACCTGCCGGCTATCCTCTGATACGCTTCGAGCTCATAAATATCATCCCTATTAAAATCAATCGGGTACAAACCAGATAAAGGGTTAACCCACCCATTAATGGGAGCCTTTAAAATACCTTGGGGGCTATAAATTTCCGATAAATATTCCTTCCCCTTATAAGTAAGGTCAAGAATATACTTTTCTTTGAGATGATAACTGATGACCTTTGCTTTGTATTGATTTTCATATGTCACATCGTACTTGTAGGAATCATTGAATACTTCCGAATTAAAAATTTGCCTTAATTGACCGTTAATATAAGAAAATATATACGCATAAATAGTGCCTGCGCTTCCTCCGGTTTCAATGACCACTAAAATATCATCGCCCTTTTTGCCTGTAAAATCTCCTTGGAAAAGGGTGGGGTTGTATCCAGAGTTATTTTTAAAATGGATGGAATCATAGTGATGTGTCCTCCCATTTTGGACAACCAACGTGATATCTTTCCAAAATGGACTATCAGGAGTTTTATATGCAGTTAGAAAGACATTATCCTTTATCCCGTCTCCATCAATATCGCCTCTCTTTATAGTTACAATGGATGGACCATTTGTTTGTACTTGCCTAGAATCAGCTGATTGCAGTCCCGCCCGTATTTCTAAAAGTTTGTGCTTTGAAGGAAAAGGATTTGGAAAGGATAAGGCAAACTCAATCGATTGCAGTGCTTCAGTAGTTAATCCAGCTCTTGCCTGGGTATTAGCCAAACAATACCAATAATAAGGATGATTCGTTTCACGTATTTTTGTGTAATAGTGATGGAGCTCTTTATTGAAATCATTGGTGTCCATTTGCAGCCCACCTGTCTTGTTATTCTCCATATTGGTCTGTTCCGTTCATCGAATTATTAATAATTTTCACAACGCGCGCTCTCCCGCGTGCGTTTGGGATGCACGTCGGCAGGCACCGTCTATTCAACTCTTACATATAGTCCTCATTATCGCCTATATATTGAAAAAAACGCAGATCTATCTTCGGTATCAAAGATAAATCTGCGTTTCCTTAAAATATAATACTTGAACTTATTTCTTTAACCGCAGTTTATAGAAGTCGGAATCACTTGCGTTAGCAGCAACTGTTTTTAATTGCTCTAAATCATCATAAACGGATACGACTCGACCGACATACTCATCTAGTTCCCCTGCCGCCATATAATAGGCATACTGTGGTGCTTGATGCGGCGGTACATCAATGTTTTGCTCGAATAATGACTCGATGCCAGTTAAATACGTTTGACCTACTCCTGTATATCGCTGGTAACGTGTCATGTCTGTATCGTTTAGGCCTGGATCTAATGCAAATACTTTGATCGGAGTTTCCGCTAACTCTTCCACTAGGTTTTCTGTTAATCTGGCAATCGCTGTTTTGGAGGTTCCATAGCCATTACCATATTTAAATGCACCAATCGTTCCGCCGCCCACTAGATTAATAATCCTTCCAAATCCTTGGTTTAACATGACAGGGACCACTGCATGGACACAGTGAAAAGTTCCAAATAAGTTGGTAGAGACATCAGTAATCCAATCTTCTTGATTCACTTCCCAAGTAGGACCAATGGCCATGAATGCACCGGCATTATTAATCCAAACATCAATTCGCCCATATTTTTCCATTACATTTTCTACTACTAGTTGGACCTCCGCTTGCTTTGTGACATCCATAGAAAACATCGAATGATCTGAAGAAAATTTCTCAAGCTCTGTTTGAACTTCTTTTAATTTTTCGGAATCTCTGCCAGTTCCAACCACGGAAAATCCTTTTTTCGCAAAAAATAAAGCAGTGTTACGGCCGATTCCTCTTGTTGCACCTGTTATGACGACTACTTGCTGTTCCATTTAGAGTTCCCTCCTATTAATCTCTGCCGATTACTTCAGGGTCACCGAACTGACGCTTATTCTGATTAAGAGTGCTTATTTGATTTAAATCTTCTTGTGTAAGTTCAAAATCAAAGATATCCGCATTTTCAGCAATACGATGTGGTTTGATTGATTTTGGAATAGACACGACGCCTGTTTGGATATCCCAGCGCAGGATCACTTGAGCAGTAGACTTATTGTACTTGTTTGCAATCTCAACTAAGACTGTGTCGTTAAGAAGTCCGCCTTGCATAAGGGGGGACCATGCTTCAAGCTGGATTTCATTCTTTTTACAAAAATCATGTAATTCCTTTTGATTAAAGACTGGATGGTATTCCACTTGGTTAACCATCGGTTTAATTTCGCAGTTTGCAAGAAGGTCTTCGAGATGGTTAACATTGAAATTACTTACTCCAATGGCGCGGATGCGTCCATCCTTGTAAAGCTTCTCAAGCGCTTTCCATGTCTCAACATATAATCCTTTAGAAGGTACTGGCCAGTGAATTAAATAAAGGTCTAAATAGTCTAAACCTAATTTGTTCAAACTTGTTTCAAAACCCGCCAAGGTAGATTCATAGCCTTGATCGCCGTTCCAGAGCTTAGTTGTTACAAATAACTCTTCACGAGGTACGTTCGATTCAGCTATAGCTTTGCCTACTCCCTCTTCGTTTCGATAAATAGCAGCAGTATCAATGCTTCTATACCCGACCTCAAGGGCAGTCTTTACTGAATTAACTACTTCCTCTCCTTCTTGTACTTTGAAAACACCGAACCCCAGCCAAGGCATTTTTACACCATTATTTAACGTAGTAGTACTTAGTAAATTTTTTGTCAACATATCTCTCTCCTTTTCCATTTTATAGAAAATTATTAATTATAACTCTACATAATTTCTCCACTGATGAACAGGCTTCCAATTTAATAGCTTTTTAGCCTTTTCGTTACTTAACAATGATTGAAATCCTGTCAAATCACTGCGGAAATCTTTCACTTCTGGAAAACATGTTTCCATAAGCTGCATGCTCTCAATATCCATACTCGAATCATCCGCAGCAATACATAGAGGAACTGAACCTAGTCCGTCTGTTTCAACTGCTAAACGATAAGCTGCTGCTGCGTCTCTTGTGTCAATGTAGCTCCAAAGAATCGTTTTTCGTAATTCAGGCTTATGTATAAAACTAGGGAAATTTTTATACATCTCAGGCGAGATTACATTTCCTAACCTCATAGATACAACCTGCATACCCGTTCTTTGGTGAATCATATCAGCAGTTTTCTCATTTACGATTTTCGATAACCCATAACTTTCTTCAGGCAGCTGTGGGTGTTCCTCATCGATTGGTACATATTTCGGTGCTAAATTTTGCTTAGAAAAACAAATACCATAGGACGATTCACTCGAGGAGATAACCGCCTTTTTAATCCCTAAAGTCCCTGCTGCTTCTAAAATATTATAAGTACTCATCACATTATTTTGGAATGTTACTTCGTTTGGATGGGAGTAGGCAACTGGTATAGCTGCCAGATGTACAACCGCATCAGCTCCTGCTAAGACGCCATAAACTTCGCCAAGCTTTGTTAAGTCTGTAATCACTGTTTTACAAAGCGCTTCTTTTGGATGCTTTATATCGGCATTAACCACTTCATACCCATGATTTAAAAATTCTATTATCACATCTCGACCAAGAAGGCCGCTACCACCTGTTACAACTACTTTTGGCATGTTAATTCCTCCCTATTTAAACACAGCTTGTGGATGCTCATCTGATACTAATTCTAAGTCTGCAGCCCGTGCATTTAATTCAACTTGTTCTACATTTTTACATCCTGGGATTACACTCGTAACAGCTGGATGCATTAGGCACCAGGCAAGTGCCCATTGAGCCATATTAACTCCTTCAGGCACTTCATTTCGTTGAATTTCTTCCACTAGTTTAAGCTGTTTTAAAACTTCACTTTGTAAATGGTTATTCCGAACATCGTTTTTATCAAATACGACACCTGGCTTATATTTGCCGCTTAAATAACCGCTTGCTAATGGAACCCGAGCCAGGACCCCAAGATTTTGCCGTTCACAGGAAGGAAAAACATGTTCCTCTGGTTTACGGTCTAACCGATTATACACAACCTGAATCACACTGGCATTTACTTCCGTTGCTAAGTCGGTTTGGTAGATATTCTCGTTGGAACCGATGGAAATTCCGAGATGACGGATTTTCCCTGCCTCGATCTGCTTGTCCAAAACAGTCCATAATTCGTCATTTTGAAATACGTCATCACTGCCAGAATGAAATTGATATATGTCTACATAGTCTGTTTGAAGAGCTCTTAAAGAATCGTCTAACTGCTTAACTACTTCCCCAGCGGACCAATGATTTGTACGGGTAAAGGATTCATGGAAATGATGGCCGAATTTTGTTGCGATTAGCCAATCCTCCCTTTTTTGATTTTTTAAGTAGCTGCCGATAAATTTTTCAGAAAGGTGATCACCGTAACATTCGGCTGTATCAATCAAATTAATTCCCATTTCCTTGGCCTTGTCTAAGATTTCATCTACTTCTTTTTGTGTGAAATCTTTTCCCCATTCGCCGCCATATTGCCAAGTTCCGATTCCAACAACGGAAACATTTAAATCTGTTTTTCCAAGCTTACGGTATTTCATTGGTCTCATCTCCCACTCTTTCAATATGTATGATTAAAACCCTTACACAAAAAAAGTATACGTTTTCTTTATTTAAACAACAACCACTGAAATATTTTTGCTATACTAACCTATATATTAATTACTATTAAATTTATAGTTTCTATAAATTAGAAAGAGGTAGTCTATGAGCGAAGTAAAAGAAACGAAACCTTTAGTGATTGAATGTTCCATTGAAAAAGCACTTAGTGTAATTGGGGGAAAGTGGTCTTTTCTTGTATTAAGAGAGTTATTCGAAGGGACAAAACGGTTTGGAGAATTACAAAAAGCTATTTCAAAAATAAGTCCAAAGGCCTTAACCGATACGGTAAGACATTTAGAATCCAATGGTGTTTTAATTCGGACTGTTCACGCTACAGTTCCCGTAACTGTTGAATATTCACTTACTGAAAAAGGACAATCCTTACATACCATATTAAAAGAAATGAAATACTGGGGTTCTTACTGGGCATAGCATTACTCTATCAGGGGACTCCCTGCGAGAATCTCTCCTTAACTGAATAGGTTGAAGTAGACTACCAAAATAGTGGGATAATGCCGAAAAGGCAATTAAGACATTCCGTAATAATTTAGATTTCTTAAAATGGGCCACAGGGACGGTTTCCACGGTTTCTTATGAAGTTTATGTCATAAAAATGCCGGCAATACCGTCCCCATGCTCCCCCGCCGTGTTCCAGTTAATTCCCCAACGCCATATCCCCAAGCAAAAGCGCCCCAGTGATCCCTGCATTATCACCCAAACCCGGAGCTACAATATAATCCTTCAGATCTGGTAGAGAAACATAGCTATTCATAAATTCCGGCAGATTTTTATATATAGAAGAAAATACTCGCTGCTGGTGCATAACCCCGCCGCCCATAACTATCTTTTGCGGTGAAAGAATTAAAATATAGGACATGAGAGCTTGAGCTAGGTAATATCCCTCTAAATCCCACACCTCCGCACGTTCAACAAGGTTGATGCCCTTGCTCCCCCACCGTTCTTCAATCGCGGGTCCCGCCGCGAGACCCTCAAGACAAGCTTGATGGTAAGGGCATTTTCCCTGATAGGAATCACGTGGATGACGATTCACAAGAATATGACCCATCTCCGGATGAGAAAGCCCTTGAAGGATCCTCCCATGAACAACAGCCCCGGCCCCAATTCCGGTTCCAACCGTGATATACAAACAACTCTCCAGCCCCTTTGCCGCTCCCAATCGTACCTCCGCCAATGCCGCAGCATTCACATCTGTATTAAAGCCAATCGGAACATCGAACGACTCTCTCAAGGCTTGGACAAATGGAAAATCACGCCATCCCGTTTTAGGAGTGGAGGTAATATAACCATACGTTGAACTATCTTGATTTACATCAATCGGCCCAAACGACCCAATCCCAATCGAATCCAGCTCAAATTGTTTAAAAAACTCAACCACCTTCGGGATGGTCTCCTCCGGCACAGTTGTCGGTATCTCCATCCGTTCTCTAATCCCGCCATTATTATCGCCTACAGCACAAACAAACTTGGTTCCCCCAGCTTCAATTGCACCTATCATCGCTATTCCCCCAATATGTAAAAATAACAAGAGGAGCCCAGCACGCGGCGAGCTCCAAACAGAAGCACGAGAACCGTCCCCGTGCTCCCACACTGTTATTTTAACTTTACAATAAAAGTCTTAATTTCGTAAGGTTTGATTTCAAATGTAAAGGGCTGATTTTCTTTAACTTCGGAGGTACCTCTTTCCATTAAGTCGCATTCCTGCCATGATTCAATGCGGAATTCGCTTGATACATCCACTGTTCCTCTTGCACCAGCAAATTCATGCATGCGAATAATCAGATGATCATTGCTTTCTCCTTTTTTAACGGCATCGACCATGACATTCCGAGCCGCAACATGAAACAATGAAACACTTTGTGTATGGCCCTCGGCATAGGTCAATGGATTATTAAGCTCCCAAGCCTGCCGGACAGTATTTCCTTCATACCAGCTTCCAGAATGAGGAAGGATCGAATAAGTAAACAAATGTTCACCTTGGTCAGCTTCAACATCAGGGTAAGTTGCCGACTTTAACAATGTAAGGCGGATGACATTATCTTTGATATCATGTCCGTATTTGCAATCGTTGAGTAAGCTGACACCGTAATCTCTTTCAGAAAGGTCTGCCCACTGATGGCCAACAGATTCAAATCGTGCGTAATCCCAGCTCGTGTTCCAATGAGTTGGACGTTTTACATTTCCATACTGAATATCATAAGTTGCCTCAGTTGCCCGAATGTCAACAGGAAAAGCGACCTTCAATAATTGGTCTTGATCATGCCAATCAATCTTCGTTTCAAAATCGATTCGTGGACTTGCAGCATACAGGACCATTTTCTGATTGATCACTGAGTTTGAGTAAACCCATGTAAACTCAACAACACAACGGACCGGACCATTTTCAATGACGTTTACTTCTTGTAAAGCCGAAATCTCTTTCATCTTTTCTTGGTAATAAAGATCAATATCCCATGCATCAAATCGCATTGGTTTATCTTCAAAGACTTGGAACACATTACCACGCGCATTAGGTGCTAAAATATTTCTTTGATTTTTCTTGTCATAGATTTTTACCAGCTGACCATTTTCATTCCATGAAATCTCATAAAAGTTGGACGAAATACCATTTCCAGATACCGTAAACGACGAAGTGATCTCATTCGTTCCCGTTTCATAAAAAATAGAGCTTTTTCCGAGAGATGGTACCTCATCTACTTTGACAAGCCATGCCCCATCAGAGGTTTGCTGAGCATCGAGCACTTCCCCTGTCTTGTTCTTCCACAATAAATCTCCGGTCGTATTGGTGTTAATTGTAACCGTATCATTTCGCTGCCACGAAGAGGAATTATAAATGGAGAACGATTGTTGCCCATCATTTATCCCTAAAGACTGGGAAGCTTCCTTCCAGGCATTAACTGCAAGCTCATAGGCTTGTGCGTATTCCAGTTTACTGTCTTCATAAACCTCGTGAATGGATGAACCAGGAATGATATCATGGAATTGATTCCGCAGGACAATTTTCCAGCTTTCCTCCAAATCTTGGACAGGATATGCTGACCATGAACCCGAAAGGATACTGCTCAAGGTATTGAGCCATTCTGTTTCACGAAGAATCAGCTCCATTTTACGGTTCATCCGTTTATTATAGGCCTGAGAGGTATATGTACCGCGGTGATACTCAAGATAGAGCTCTCCATCCCATGTATGAACATATTGATCTGTATTGTCTACAGTCTCATGAAGGCGTTTGAAAAACTCATCGGCTCTTCCTGTCTTAACAGCCGGCAAGCCTGGCATTTTGTCTAATCTTCTTCTCATTTCCAGCATTTCACGATTAACACCGCCTCCACCGTCCCCATAACCATAGGAAATTAACAGCTCCTGATTCACAGCTTTATCACGATACGCTTCCCAAACCCCTTTTACAGAACGGGGGGTAATCTGTCCGTTGTATGTATAGAACCAGCGGTCATCTTCAGGTGTCGTGATAAAATGAGTTAAGATCTCCGTTCCATCGATCCCCCTCCATTTAAACGTATCATGCGGCATCCGATTATACTGACTCCAGCTAATTTTCGTTGTCATAAAAGTCTTAATGCCGGATTTCACTAAAATTTGCGGTAGGGCCCAGCTGTACCCGAACACATCCGGAAGCCACAAATATTCGCACTCCTTCCCAAATTGTTCCCGAAAAAACTTCGTACCCAACAGTAATTGACGAACAAGCGATTCGCCTGACGTTAAATTGCAGTCCGCTTCCAGCCACATTCCGCCTTCTGTTTCCCAGCGTCCTTCCTGAACCCGTTTTTCAATTTGCTTATAAATCTCAGGATAATCTTTTTTAATATAATCATATAATTGCGGCTGTGTTTGTAAAAAAACGTAATCCGGGTATTTCTCCATTAAACGGAGTACCGTTGAAAACGAGCGGGCCGCTTTTTCCCTAGTATGTTTCAGCCTCCAGAGCCAAGCCACATCGATGTGGGTGTGTCCAATCGCCGTGACGGTTACAGGGTAGTTATTCGGAATTTGCTCAATTTCTTCATTTAAAACGGCTTGCGCTTCAGAAAGGGAATGATAGAAACCTTCAGAACCAGGCGCAGACCAATCAATTAAAAGGAATGCCCTGTCTAAGGCTTTTAATAAAGATTGCCTTTCCGGCTGATTTTCCTGTAGATACTCTATGGTGGCGAGTGCCGCCCTTGCGGTGTAATAAAGATCATCAACCTTTTCATCCAGGCAGGCGATAAAAGCCGTTTTCAACTGATGTTCCTGCAGGGTCGGTTTACCTCCGCCTTCGAGCCCTGACCAAAGTCGGAAACACATTTCAATGGTGGTACCTGCAGTACTTCCATCCAAAAATACTTCCTGATGGTTCATGTCGACTCCTTGATACGGCTCTCTATTTACGTAGAGCAGGGACTCAAACCCTGAATTATTACCACCGCCTGTTTTTCCGAAATCAAACACGCCAACAATGGTTTCAGTACCCCATTGTTCAGGAATCGGCAGGAGCGTTTTGAGCCAAATGTATTGATCTCGTCCTTCCCATCGATCCCCTACATTCATCGTCCTCCATGGCCCATCCTCACGAGGTTTTTCGGCAATTTTTCCTTCCACATCATCTTGGGCTTGAAACGCTGCCACTGGCAGAATATTTCTATAACGATAGGAATCTAGTTCTTGTATCCTTCTCTCTAGCTTTTCCATTGTCCAAAACATATCAAACACTCCTTTAAATAGTGATTATCCTTTGGAAGCTCCACCTAGACTGAAACCTTGGGACATAAATCGTTGCGAAAACATATATAAAATGACAGAAGGCATTGTATAAAGCATCGAGAAAGCGGCAAGCTTTCCGTATTCAATCATTCCAAAATTACCAAAGAACTGAAAAATTGTGACTGAGGCCGGAAATTTATCTGGTGATTGGATTAAAATGTACGGAACGAAAAAGTTTCCCCAACTTCCGGAAAAGGTAAAGATCGCGACCGTGCAAATTCCAGGAATCATCAAGGGTGCAACCACTTTTCTTAAACCTGCCCAAACGGATGCACCATCGATCCACGCGGATTCTTCTAATTCCAATGGCACAGAATCCATAAAGTTTTTCATCATCCAAATCGCATATGGCAACCCGGATGCCGTTAAAAACAAAATCGTCCCGATAAGAGAATCCTGTATATTGAGATAAAGAAAGAGCTGATAGACAGGCACCATGACTGCCGTAATCGGCAAAGCTGTCATGAACAAAATGGAATACATGAATGGCTTTTTAAATTTCAAAGCATACCGTGATAGTGGATAGGCTGCCATGATGGCCACAACGACAATCAGCACGGATTGTCCAAATGAGATAAATAACCCGATTCCAAACGAACGAAGGTTGGCTGGATTCGTTAAGATGGAAGTGAAATTCTTCACCGTAAAGGAACTGGGCATTTTCAATGCTTGCTGAGCATTAGGATCAAAAGAGGCAAACAGTACCCATAAAAGCGGGATGAGAAACAAAATACCAATAATCGTTAAAATGATGTATGGCACAACTTTTTCAGTTTTGTAACGGTTCACTTCTAACTCCCCCCTTAAACATCGACCTTCATGGACCGGATATAAAACAAGCTCGCACAAATACCAATGAGGAGCAGAATTAATGATATGGCCGTTCCATAGCCAAGTTGGTAATTTACAAATGCCTGGTTATACATATAAATAGGAAGAGTTTGTGTCGATGTTCCAGGACCGCCGCCTGTCATAGCAAAAATTAACGTAAACACCCCTAACGTTTGCAAGGTTACTAGAATCATATTAGTAACAATGGATCCCTTCACCATCGGCAGAACGATACGGAACAAGACTTGAAAACGGGAAGCTCCATCTACCATCGCTGCTTCTTCCACACTTTTCGGAACATCATCCAAGGCTGCCTGGAAAACCAGCATCGAAAAAGCAGTTCCGTGCCAGATATTAGCGACTACCACACTGACCATCGGAAAGGTATAAAGCCATGTAACTTGTTTTAAACCAATATGCTGAAGGAGCATATTTAATGTTCCGTTATCACTTAAAAATGCCACCCAACAAAAAGCAACCACGATTTCAGGAGTTACCCAGCCGGCAATGACAATAATGCCAATGATCCGGCGAAATGTTGTGTTTTTCTCCTTCATTAGGACAGCCAGAATAAACCCCAAAACCTGCTGGCCAATGACGGCAGAAAAAAGCAAGAACACAATCGTTTTTACCACACTAATCCGGAAATTCGGATCTTGAAACATCGTTATAAAGTTTTGAAAACCGATAAACTGAACACTCTTAGCCGCTGTACCTGTTAAAGTAAGATTCGTAAACGCAAAATAAAAAGTCAGTAAAATAGGACCAACAAAAAAGACAAGCAATAGGATCCATGCCGGAAACAAAAAGAGAACCGATTTCAGCAGCGTATGATTCTTTTTCGTTTTCTGCTTGATAGTGACTGTTGGTGAGACAACCGTATTTGTATTCATTTCACACCCCGTCCTATTATTTATGTTAAAGGCTACCTTTTTAGGGTATTACAAGGTAGCCTTGCATACCTATACGACTATTTTTCGATTACATTATCTGAACCGACAATTTTTGTGACATTGATCTGATACTGCTTTGCAGCCTGATTTGGTGTTATTCTTTCTGATACAACGTCTTCGACAAGGGTTTGTATTTGAGTCGATACAGTTGGATATTTATCAACTGCTGGGCGGAAATGCGTAAATTTCAAAAAGTCAGTGGCTTCTTTAAACATTGGGATTTCTTGATACTTTTGTTCTTGTGCAACATCAGTACGCGGAGTCAAATTCCTTTCTTTCGATAGGAGCCCAAGATTGTTTTCTTTACTTGAAGCAAATTTAATAAACTCCCATGCTACATCTTTATCATGTGAATTTTTTGGAATAGCAAGAGCCCATCCACCGGACATGGATGTGGTTCCAGGAGCCTGTCCATGTTCAGTCGGCATTGGTGCAAACCCTAACGTCTTGAAGGCTTCAGGCCAAGGTGCAGCACCCGTTTCCCCCCAAGTGCCTGCCTGCCAGAATCCATCCAATCCGATGGCAAGCTTTCCTTGAGGCATTAATTGCTGGTATGCCATGGAACCTCCCTGCCCATTTAGTACCTGGGAAAGATTCGGCCCCAGCTTCTCCTTATAGACCGTATGAATAAAGTTGAATGAATCCGTTAGCCCTTGGCTTTTTACAATCCACTTTTTCGAATCGGTATCATATAGAGGTGTTTCCGTACCATATAGCAGCATTTCAAAAGTTTGCATCGACGTTGCTTCCCCTGTGGCTTTACCTGAGTTCATCCATAATGGTGTGACACCAGGCACCTTTTCTTTTATAGTTCGAGCCGCTTGAAGGATATCATCCCAGTCTTTAGGTTCCCATGGAACTGGAAGACCCGCTTTTTGGAATAGATCCTTGTTATACCAAAGTCCCCGGGAATCGGTGTTATATGGCACCCCATAAATTTTTCCGTCCTGAGCAATTACACCCTTTTTAACGCTGTCATTAAAGTTGCTCCAATCACTCCAGTCCTTGATCTTATTATCAAGAGGCTCTAAATAGCCTGCACTCGCATCTGAATTGACCATAAAGGTATCCTCTGTGACGATGTCAGGTGCCGTATTTGGGGATTTCAGCATTAAGGCAATTTTGGCAAAATAATCACCCTCTGAAACATTAAGCGGTGCAAGCTGAACATCTACCTTTGGGTGGTCCTTTTCAAATTGCGGTATGATCTCTTTATTAAGCCAATCAGTTAACCCTTTGTTTGTTCCTCCTCCTGATCGGTAGGTAATTTTGATTTCTTGCTTATCACTGCTGTTGGAGGATGTGCTTTGATTTGAACACGCTGAACTTACTAAAACACTGCCGGTGATAATCGAAACAGCCGCAATCTTCTTCAACATCTTCTTTTTCATAAATCTCTCCCCTTTTACGCTTATTTTCATTAAAGAAAACGGTTACAATTTTGATTTAAAAAAATGGATGATTACTCTCACCTGGTACTTAATCCCTCCCTTAACATAATTTACTAACTTAATATATCAATATCTTAATTGATATATTAAGTACATGTCAATATATCATTTGAATTTTCTTTCTATTCACACAAAAACAATCCAAAAGTACTATAAAATGTAAATAGATAGCATTTTCGTATTACTATTCAAGCTCTAGTTGATTGTTTTTTTATTGAATGCATTAAATATGTCTATTTCTTTAAGAAAAATAGGGATACCAATGTAAAAATATGAAACTACATTGAAATAATTTGTACTATATGATATATTAAATATACCAACTTATTAAGGATGAGATATATGGAAACTCCATTGTATGAAAAAATTTACCTTAACTTGCTAAACCAGATTGAGACTGGTCAATTGAAACCAAGGGATCAGGTTCCCACTGAGAAAGAATTGGCCGACCAATATCAGGTCAGTCGAATAACTTCTAAAAAAGCGCTTGAGAAATTAGTGCAAATTGGGGCTATTGAGCGCATCCGCGGCAAAGGCTCCTTTGTATCTAATACACTTCCGGATTTTGGAGCCATTAGTCCTAAGACTAATTCGGAACAAAGGGATCATCTAATTCAAGAAATGAATGAGTTAATAGGACTAATCATTCCCGAATTCTTTAGGGATTGCTTTGGCAGGCAAATACTGAGTATTATTGAGAAACGTTGCTCGGAATTGAAGTTTAACTTATTAGTTAAGGTGACATATGGAAGCCAGGAAGAGGAGGAAGATGCCATCAATACAATGGTCCAGCAGCAGGTGAAAGGGATCATTATTTTTCCTGTCCATGGGCATCATTACACAACAAGCTTACTGCGATTGGTTCTGGAGGGATTTCCACTCGTCTTAATCGACAGATATTTAAAAGGAATACCAGCCTGCGCCGTTTATACTGATAATCATACCGCGGCTCAAAGTCTAACAGAATTTCTGTTTACTCGCGGACATGAGCATATTGCTTTTGTTTCACCTCCAGAGGAATATACCTCCTCAATCGAAGAGAGAATCCAAGGGTTTAAAACAGCTTATTTACAAAAGGGGATTGCCGTAAATCCGAGCTATATCTTAGCCGATATGTTCAGTACATTGCCGACTTTTGATCGATCAGCTGAGTTTTTCGAGGATCAGATCAAGCTGCGGAATTTCATTCAGGAAAATTCTCATGTAACGGCATTTATTGCTTGTGAGTATGAAATCGCCTGTGTACTTGCACAAGTACTGAAATCCCTCGGAAAATCGATTCCGGATGATTACGCCATTGCTTGCTTCGACCATCCCGGATGGTTGTATAATGATATGATTTTCACTCATATCAAACAGGATGAAGATGTCATCGGATCAAAGGCAGTAGAATTACTGTTAAAACAAATTCAAGGAGAAACGGTCCCAGTACAAAATATGGTAGATTACAAGTTGATTGAAGGAAATACCATATAATGTGGAACTTCTCGTAATTAAATATAACTTGTTTAATGTCTTTTTATGGTTTGGCCGGATTCTCATGAATCTGGTCTTTTTTTTAGTGTCTGTGACAATTCTCCTGTTTTAAAATCATACCTTTAGGTGAAGGGAGTAAAAAGAAGCAAGAGAACCGTCCCCATGCTTCCACAAACTAACTTGGAGGAATATGTATGAGTATTGTCCTGTTTATCGTTGTTTTCATTTCGTCTGTTGCTTATATATTGGGTGGCATGATTGTTTTAATCAAGAAAAACTGGTCTCAAACTAGTGTTCTCGCTATAGCTGCCATGAGTGCCGGCTTGTTGTTGTCTATAGCAATCCTTGATTTAATTCCAGAAACTCAAGCTGAACTAAAAAATAGCAGTCTTTTTATCATGCTGGGTCTTATTTTCATGTACCTTGTTTCCTATTTGTCAAAGGCATCAAAAAAAGGGAAAGGGAACAACGAATTCGATGACGGTTCCATGCTAGGAATCTCATTGGGTATGTCTCTTCATAATTTCCTTGAGGGTTTATCCATCGGCGTTAGTTATTCTATTAGTGTCAATTTAGGAATAATGGTTTCCTTTGCATTGGTTCTACATAAAATCCCTGAAGGAATCACCTATGCCGCATCGGTGTTAGCCATAACTCAAAATCATAAAAAAACCGTTATTAATCTGTTATATCAAGGCCTATTTATGTGGTTAGGTGTTGGAATGTCCATTTTGTTATCTTATTTCATAGAGATAAACGAAAAGGCTCTAGCCATTCCAATTGCCATAATCGCAGGCATATTCCTCTACCTCGGCGGAACCGCCTTACTACCAATGACCAATAAAATCACCAACAGAAACATTCCCATCTCTTTTGTGAGTGGAGTAATCATCTATATTATATTTCATAGCATTTCTGAGTTTTTAGGATAGGGAGCAGGGGGACGGTTCTCATGCTTCGCAAAAATGGAAAAATGGGGTCAGTCCCCCGGCGCGTTAAAGCTTTAGTTTACCGGGGGACTGTCACTAGAATTCTGGCACGCAGGTCTCAAGCAGTTTTGAAGGCTGCGGTAGACCCCAAATTTTCTTATCTATATTACAAAAAAGTTCCCCTGCAAAATTTAAGCTGGGGAACTTTTTATGGCTTATTTAGTATGGTTTGGATGGATTATATCTGAAACAATTGACTCCTTTATGAACAAATCTACCAAAACGTTATACCTCCTAATTCCCTCAGATTGTTCCACCGGTGCATTTTGGATGGAGGATAGACTATTTTTAAAATGGGCACTTGATTGGTTAATAGTAGCCATTTCATTCCTTTTCGTTCCAGTTCATCCCGTTCCGCAGGTAATATTTTCATAAGTTGAATCACCTGTTTATTCAAAGATTTCTATTCATTTTTCCCTATATTCTATTTTCAATCATTTTCAAAATAAATCCTGCTAATCGTTTAGAGATTTGAAAAGATGATAGGTTAGATTCAAATATGTATGGCGTGACTGCGTGGGAATCGAACCGCCCACAGGTCTTGTGGTCGGCACTATCCTCTTAATTACTTTGTGAAACTCCTCGATGAAGCTCATAAATCAATTATCAAATCATTAAAATTGAGATGTTACAGGCTCAGGAACTTTACTACTTTGTTGTTTTTCCTTTAATTGATCAAATAACTTTTGCACAGTCCCGATTCCTACATTTGAATACTTAGCCAAAATAACAAGCTCCTTTGGCAGCTGTCCAACTGTTTCAATTTGATCTTCATTAAGCTGCCTCAAAAGGCTCGGTATTCCTGTGAACTCAGCAGCGGTAAGGGGTATTTGTGATAATTCTTCCGTTACGATTATGTAATCAGCTTTATAGAAGTAGAAGAGTTCCCCTGTCCGTTCCAGTGAAAGTTGTCTCCGTATTTTCTCCTCCTCAAAAAATACTTTTAGTTCTTGAAAGAAGGTTTCATCATTTTTTTCATTATATCGTTTTACATGTTTATGCAATCCTTCTAGATTGTTTGGTAATTCACTCATAATTCGCGCTTGCTGCTCTGCCCCAAGTCTAATGAGAAAGGTCTCAGAAATGGCAAATCGCTGAGGCAATAGAAATGCATCTCGTAAGAAGTATGGAACTTCAAGTTCTTTTCCTTTATAGATAAGTGTACGAATAGGTGTAAAACCCGGCTGTTCTGATTTAGGTGAAAAACCTTCTGTAGACTTTCCTGCATCCCCTTCTCCTTGCTTACCTTGTTGTTTTTCAGTTGATGCAATAAGAAGTTTTTCCAACGATTTGAGCCGCTCTTGTATTTCTACTATGTCAAACGATTGTTTCACCTGTGGTGATGGGTCTTGATAACTTGGAACCGTAAAATCTAATGAACCATATACCTCTACGTACCATTTAACGATTTTATAGATAGATTCCCAAGATAATAACGCTTCTGAAAAACGAAACGTCCGAGTATCATGTGCTGCTTGGTTACCGATTTGTCGAACATAATGAAGTGCATCTCGAATATCGGGTTTTATATAACCGTTTACATTTAGTATATCGATACGGTCTTTTATATTTGACCATTGCTCATCCGGCAATTTTTCTGCTCGAATGACCTGTTTTAAAATATTTTCTACAAATATCCTTGCATGGGTAAGCATTGTCCGCGGGCTACTGAAAATACTATTTTCAAGTTCATTTGCAACTAAGGCTAGCTCTTTTGACATCGGTTCAAGAAATTGATAAAAATAGGATGGTTGTTTCTCCATTTGTTATTTCCCCCGGTTATATTAATCTAACTATAGTATTATTTTACCATATGATTTATGATTTCGTTTC
The DNA here is from genome assembly GCF_018613205.1 of Bacillus sp. ISL-46. Taxonomy (NCBI): domain Bacteria; kingdom Bacillati; phylum Bacillota; class Bacilli; order Caryophanales; family Bacillaceae; genus Bacillus; species Bacillus sp. ISL-46. The sequence continues at coordinate 82,367 of NZ_JAGGQR010000009.1, read as the reverse complement.
AGATTATATCAGTAATGTATTACAAAAATTGAATTTCAGGCACAGAAAAAGTCCAAGATTAACCGATATAAAAGTTAATTTTGGACTTCTTTCTTCAACTTTTTTGTTTTCTACTATTTAGGGACCAATTATTACATTAGAATACAAAAGAGTGCACTTACCAAAAATTGTTGAATGGTTACTGAATTCTTTTTATTTTCGACAAAATACTACTAAACTCAGGCGGTGACACCGCTATTTGGGAGAAATGGATTCAGTCCCCGTTGGAGAGTTAAAAAAAGTGCCAAGCACTCTATTTACTTACAATTTAAAAGAACCTTGGATAGAAAAGCAGCTTTTATCCCAATATCTAATGTTAGAGTTTTAAACTGCTTTCTGATAACTTTTAAAAAATAACTTGTATCTACAATGGGGTTATTGTTGAAGTTCGCTAACCCCAAAAATGTGACAAAAAGTCTGTCCCCTTTTTAATTTTTATCAAAAAGATGACGAATGTAATTATTATTCATTTTATGAAGATGTTATATTAAAAGAAAAATCCGCCTAAGAATGGTGATATAAGTGAAAATTATTTGTTTTGGCGATAGTCTAACACGTGGGGTCTCCGTAGTAAAAGGGAGATTGCGAATCCTGAAGGAAAACTATCCTGCTTTCTTACAAGAGTTATTTAATCAGCAGGAAGAAAATGATGTTACCGTTATTAACAAAGGAGTTTTTAATGATAACTCTGATTTAATGTTGTCAAGACTAGAAAAGGATGTACTTAATGAACATCCCGATTATACGATTATTGAAGTTGGCGGAAACGACTGCAATTTTAACTGGAATGAAATTATCGAAAAACCCAAGGAGGAACACCAAGCAATCGTTTCTCTCCAACGGTATTTAGCGAATATCAGTGAAATTGTTAAAAAAATGCGAGAAGGTGGTATTATACCAATCATAGCAACCTTACCCCCATTAGACCCAGTCAGATATTATCAGACCATTTCCACCCAATATAGCCCTTCTATTGGGAACTGGATCGGTAAATTGGGGGGCATTCAACACTGGCATGGAATGTATAACTACCATTTAAATAAATTGGCAGATGAGTTAAAGGTACCCAAAATTGATGTTAGAACGGCAATTAAAAAAGCAGGTGATTCGATTAATTTAATCAGCGATGACGGCATCCATTTAACTGCAGAAGGCTATAATGCTTTTAGTATGGCGGTCTTTAATTATTTAATTAAGTGGTCGGATAATCAGATTCTAACATCAAATAGATAGGGTTTTAACTGCTTCTGAATTAATAGACATTAAATGGACACTGTGCTCTTTTGGGTTATAGTTAATTTATGGGAAAATTATATAAAATGAATGAAGCGGGAATAGGAAAAAGCTAAACTTATGTCAGTTTAGCTTAAAAACCATCGTTATGTACTAGCCCACACAATTTCACTAGTTATGGCTGCTGCGCTCCCGCCCTGACCCGTTCTCAGTGTGATTGTTGGACTGAGTTCCCTAAAGAACTGGTACAAACAATATATCATCCCTACCATTTGGAAACTACCTGTAAATTTTGGATATAGCAAGTACTGTTTTCCATTAAACTGGGAATAAAAACCAATTAGCTGCTATTCTGGTCGTTCATCCAGGTTGTGATACCTTACAAGCTGACCAAGGTGACCGAACTCCCCGACCGCCTCCTCCATCAACCGGTGTGCCTCTTCATATGCGCAGGCAGGTAAAATATCCAATTCATGATACCCCATATTTCCATAGTTATAGACAAGCAAAAACCTATCTGTCTCCCAAAGCTCAAGTCGAAACACATGCCAATGGTTCGTCACTTTCAATTGAATCCCTGAGAAGAATGTTTTCTCCCCCAGCCGTTGATAAGCAAACTCCGCTGTCCCTCCTTTATAGGACCTACCCTCCTCAAATACAAGTGGGTAACCTTTCGTATATAGGTGTTCCATACCTTCCAAGGTTTCGAGACTGGTCTCCCTTTTTGTCGCCACAATCACAGGAGACAGCCTATCTACTCCTATTTCATGGTATTCGATGGTACCACTGTCATCCCATTGAATATGGAAACCAGCATCCTGAAGCACATTCGCCCACCTTCCGAGATCTGCGGAATTTTTCAATTGTTCACAAGAGAGATACAATCCATCCTCCGTTAACAAACGATGGACTATTTCTAAATAACGACTGTCACCATAGGTTGGATTCTCCTTCACGTACTCTAGAAGTGACCAATAGTTTGAAATCATGATAGGCCCCATGATCTCATGAAAGGTCCGTGATGAAATGATTAAATCAAAAGAATTCAGGGAAAAGTGCTCAGTTACCTCCATAAAATCCATTTGGTAAAAACTCACGTTATTAAGCCCTTGCTGCATGGCCAACTGCTGTGCACATTGAATTCCATTTCCACACTGTTCAATGCCAACGATCTCCGCATCTGGAAAAATCGTGGCGTACCAGCAAGACAGCAACCCATTATCACAGCCAATTTCCAAAATCCGCTTCGGCTTTAAATGAGTTTGCTGACTGATCCAGTTAAGCAAGGACTGATGGAAATTCATCGTCCATGATTCTACTGCCAAACTGAAGGGCAGTGTTCGGTTTTTCACTTCATAAAGATTCCCTTTTAGTTTGCGGTCCATAGTGGGTTGGAGTTCCTTAGCCAAGAAGGAGTCAACCTCGGTTACGTGCCTCCAAAAGTCTTCTTTGGTAAAGCAGTTCTTGATACCCAGTGACTTAAAATAGTCAGAGACACTTTGTGACTTTAATTTGGTATTTATAAACATAGTATTATCTCCAGTTTAGGCGTATTTATTTTGCTTAACAGGACCAAAACCTATTAGTTAGTATTATTATCTGATACTAATTATAGCATAAAAAAAAGCTTTACTCCTTAGTGAAGTAAAGAAAAAAGTGTAAGCGATTAAATGAAATTTTCTAAGGCCTTTGGAGGTTAAACAAATATTGTTAATCCGAAAGGCTAAACGCTAGCAGAAGCCTCATGGAAGAATTCACTCACGAATGACAGAGGAATAATGGTAATAATTCAGCCCTAACTTACTTCATCACCTTGTCACTAGAAAGTGCATGTTTAAACTGTTCGATTAGGACAGGAACGATCTCAAAGGCATCGCCAACAATTCCATAATGACAGTTCTGAAAAATAGGAGCTTCTTTGTCCTTATTAATGGCAATAATTAAACCAGAATTTTTCATTCCCACAATATGTTGAATCGCACCAGAAATCCCAATCGCAAAATAAATCTTTGGCGTTACCGTCACACCGGTTTGCCCTACTTGATGAGGGTGGGCAATCCACCCCGCTTCCACCACATCCCTGCTCGCACCAACGGCTCCTCCAAGGGTTTCCGCCAACCGGTGTATTAACTGAAATCCTTCGTAGCTGCCTAAGCCTTTTCCGCCAGCCACAACGATGTCCGCTTCGTCGATTCTTACCTTCTTAACCGTTTCTTTTACAATTTCCAAGACTTTTGTCCGGATATCTTCATCCTTTAGTGAGACGGTTTCTTCGATGACCTTTCCTATTCTCCCCACCTCTGGGATCAGCGCCTTCATGACCTTGGCGCGTACGGTCGCCATTTGCGGCCTGTATTTTTTACATAAAATGGTCGCCATAATATTTCCGCCAAACGCCGGCCTACTCGCAAGGAGTAACCCCGTTTCCTCTTCCACATCCAGCTCCGTCGGATCCGCCGTCAACCCTGTCGGTAGGTCGGTGGCCACTGCACTTGCCAGGTCTTTTCCCGTTGAGGTGGCCCATAGAGGATAATTTCCGGTTTATATTTATCACTGCACTCTAGCAGCGCCTTCATGTAGGTTTCGGTCCGGTAATGCTTAAAGAGAGGTTGATCATAGACATACACGGTATCTGCTCCATATTCAAAAGCGGTCTTTGTTAAAGGTTTAACATTTTCCCCGATGAGAATACCCGCTAGTTAATAAAAACTCAGAAAGCTAATACATATTTAAAGGTTTACGTGATTGATAAAGCTGGAAATCAAAACTACCGTACGATTAAAGTCGTAAAATAATTAATACGATGTGATAAAAAGTGAATTTCTTATTGCATCGTATTTTTTTTAGGCAATCTGGAAATAAAAGTGGAGAAGTGCAAAGCTTGTTGAAGCTCAGTTTGACGGTTCCGATCGGACCATCCTAGATGTGGGTTTGTTCCCTTCTCTCTCACTTTCATATCTCCCTCTTAAAATACCCCGCTATTGCTGGAAAACTCATGAATTTCTTCCTCAAATCCCGAAACGAAATTACATCATTTCCTCTAGCGAGCCGGTAATCTAGCGAATTTTCGTGACAATTCAATGGGTTTTGATGAAATGTTTCTGTATAGAATTGGATGGCTTCTTTGTGGCTGCCAGCAAAGATAAAGACAAAATCCTTCTGGTTCATCTTCAGTGAGTAGATGCCACCTTTATGAATACCTAATACATTGTTTTGAACCAATTCCCTTACTTTCTGATGGTCGGCTTGTTCTAAGTCTATCTTGGATATGTCGTCATCTAATGAAATTTTCTGCTCTGCTAGTAAATGATAGATGCAATGGGCCAATGAGGATTCTTCATAACGGAAACAATCCATGTAAAGATCTTTCACAATCATGTGATCACACCTCGATTTAAGATTTTTTTCGGCTAAATATAGGTTATACAATGGTAGGACTCGATTCCTTCTGGTCCTCAATCCTTCCTGTATGCTCGTTGTAATTGACAGCGATGCTTCCAACTGGACCATTTCTGTTTTTCGAGACAATGATTTCAAGGGAATGATTGTCCGTTTCCTTGTCATAATACGCTTCACGATATAAGAACAAAATGACATCCGCATCCTGCTCCACACTGCCCGATTCCCGAATATCAGACATCATCGGCCGTTTATTGGCTCTTGATTCCACCGATCGATTGAGCTGCGCTAAACAAATGACGGGGCAATCAAAATCCTTCGCCATTGTTTTAAGGGATTTGGATATTTCCGTTACTTGTAAATGGGAATTTCCACCGTAAAATTGTCCAGAATGGATTAGTGTTAAGTAGTCGATAAAAAGGATTGGTTTCTTGTATGGAAATTGATTGATCATTTTTCGCGTTTTCGTTCTCATTTCGGCAATGGTTTGTCCCGCCCCATCAAAAATTTACATATGGGTTTCCGGGAGATCACCAATCACATCCGACCATTTATTCTTTTGATTTTCAGTTAGCATTCTTTTTGGATCCCGCATTTTTGCACGGTTAAAGCCTCCAGTCGAAGCCATTAATCGGGAAGTGATCAGCTTTTCAGGCATTTCTAAGGAAAATACGAGTGGCAGGAACCCGGCCCAACCCGACATTTTCGCAAAATGAAGCATCACATCGGTTTTTCCCATCGATGGTCTTGCTGCTAGAATCGTAACTTCCCCGCCCTGAAAGCCTCCCGTCACTTCGTCGAGCTCTTTGATACCCATTGTTGCACTTTTCAACGATATTCGATCTTCCCATGGTGCCTCATAGATATCTACCAATTCTTGTTGTAAGGACGTGTGATCCTCCATTTTCATTTGGTTAATTTTATCCATTTCGGCAATGACTTTCGCAATCTCCCAATCATTCATGGCTGCAAGCGTCAAGATGTTTCTCTTTTCACGTTCCTTCCATAGATCGAGAATGAGCTTCTCCGTACCGTCAAATTTCTCCAGTTCCGCGTATGATAACAGCTCCGATAGGTAAGACATTCCACCTAATGAATTGAGGTCTGGTAAGGTTGTCCATGTGATTAAATCAACATTCTTCCCCGCCCGTTTTAACTCCACCATTCTTCGCATGATTTCTTTATGCCGTGTACTTTCTAGCTGTTCAGGTTGAATGATGGTATCTTGGAGTAAGTACTCCGCCTTCATCAAGCTTCCTAAGAACGCTTTTTCCACGATACTCATCACTCTTCACCTGCCGTAAGGTCAAGTTTAAATCCACCTGGAATCGCTCTTCCGGTAGGAAACGATTCGGTTGATTGCCTATGCTTTGGTGCGGAATTTTGACTCTCATAAAAGGAATCAATTTCTTCTACGGTCAGTAAGGAGTCATTTACCCAGTTTTTCAGAATCCCAACCACATAACTCAGCTTTCGCTTGTTATTGGCACAAGCAATATTCATCGCTTTTAATATCACATCTTTCGGTTGTAAAAAGATAGAATCATCTAACCAAGATAATAACTGTTGTTTGGCATTCACGTTCGAAAAACCAAATCCATTGTTGTCCCAACACTCAATAATTTCTTTTACATCTACATCTTTTTGATTATTTTCTGTGTCTGGATTTTTCTCTATATTTGGATTAAAAGCTTCTTGTTGTTGTTGTTTTTCTTTTTTATTATCTTTTTTATTTTCTTCTTCTTTTTGCCCTCTTGTCGTATCACGATGCGTCAACGTATCGTCAAGCTCTCCACATTCAGGTTCTAGATATGTATCATTTTCATCTTGGCTGCTAACTTCCTTGCCGAAAACCAGCTCTTCTTGTTCACAAAATGATTCAAATAGACTGCGAATTTCCTGTTTTTGAATCGCCTTCGAAACATATTGAATCAGTGTTAGATCCTCCACATCCTTTAACTCGGAAGATATACAATCCATGAACGGTTTCCCGCCTTTATCCAGGTTATATTTCCCCCAGTTCTTGATCGCCAGTTCTCTCGTTTCAGGATTGTAACGAATCAGCTTGTGATGCACGATGAATCGCTCCATTAACGAGTGAACACTCTCAATCGAATAACCCAAATCAAAAGCCATTTGTTTTTTGGTAATCTTATAGATTCCAATTTGGGTCGTATGTGGATTGGTAAGAAGATACAGGTAAAAGTATTTGTCCTCAGGAGTCATCTCCTCAGAAACAACCGGATTCTTCCAAAAATCAGTACGTACCATTCGATATTTTGCCATCTTCAACCACTGACTTTCTTCTAATAAAACTCCTTCATATTTGATATAGAAATAAATGAAGAAAAAGGTCATATGATTTTCATTAGAATGTGAATATTTTATGACACCTTTTCATCACCTTGTCCTTTGCGAGGGATTTAGGTGAAAGCCCGCATCCTTTGCACTTCTACGATATCGAGATTGGCGGGGTAAAGCGAATCGCCAATTTTCAAATTTGAGGGCATTTTTTGAGCGTAAACGTCAAAAAACGCCTTCAAATTTGATTTTTGAAGGCGTTTTTTGCAATTTTGGTTATTTTTTACCCTTTTTTTTGTGAAGGCGTTTATTTAAACTTTCTTAGGTTATAGAAAGAACTGTCCCCTGTTGCTTCTAAAATATTGGACCAAAAATTAATTGTTAACCTTTGTTTATGTCCAATCCAAACAATGAATTTTTTGGACCACAAGCACCGTTAGGAATAGCCTTATTTTCGGCCTCGTTCTTTATCGGGTCCGTCCTTCATGCCTTACTGATTGAGTACATTACGAAATGGTTCGACCAATCAAATGGCAAGCTGAAACTTGCCTACCTAAGCTTTGCAATTCTCTCCATACCTGCCATCCTAATACTAGTATTTATGTTTATCGAGATTTTTACCGAAATGCTGCCAAAAATAATAAACAACTGATTTATCGGTTCCCTGAACTCCAAGAAGATTGATAAACTAGCTTAAATACTTATAAATAGCTTCCTTAACTGTTAATTTAGATTCTTGATTAATGTATTTCCGGTTTGCTGCTGACGGTAGTGGTGAATAAATAGTTTCCTAGTTCTTCCAGAGTTAACCATTTCTGCGTTGTTTTTGATTGGCTTCATGGTTTTGCTCTTTTTACCGTTAGGAATTAGTTGATTTTTGGTGTAAACCTACTGCATTCACACTTCCAACAGTCAAAAACAAAGCTCTAATCATCTTTAATCGATTAGAGCTCTATCTTTATTTCAAAAAAAGTATTTACTTCCACACAGAACCTAGCTTCCATGATTCAATGCTATCTACACAAACCTTGCCGCCTTCTGTAAATAGGTTAAACTGCTTGCTAGTATCCTCTGGGAATATCCGATTGGTAATGACCTGCTCCCCATCGTTAACAAATAGCTTAATGGATGTAGTATCCATAAACATTCGCAGATTAATGGTGCCATCTTTCTTCACTACCATTGATGCTTTGCTAATTCCTTTTTCACCGCAGCCAATATGTTCTTTAAATCGATGATAAAGTCTTCAAAAATACTTACTTCTATAAAGATAAACACTTCAACTGTCTCAGTACGGTTATCTACGATCCAATACCCTTTAACTCCTGTCGGTTCATATACTTTTATTTTTAGCTAACGCTCATGTTTGTCAGTTAATGGCGATGATATTTTTACAATTATGGAGAGGGAACCGAATGGTAAACGTGGTTCCTTTTCCTTTTTGGCTTTGGACGGTGATTTTTCCATGAAGCGAGTCGATAATGCGATAGCTCACCATGAGTCCTATGCCGGTTCCTTTTTCTTTCAGGGAATAAAATGGTTGTCCAAGACGTTTCACTTCGTCTTCATTCATCCCCACTCCCTCATCTTGGATTTGGATCATCACATGCTGTGACTCCTGTTTCACGCAAATGGAAACCGCACCACCTTGAGGCATCGCTTCGATGCCATTTTTGATGATATTGAGGAAGGCTTGTTTCATTTTTGGGGGATGACCCAATATCGCACACTCTTGCTCCGGAAGTCGGACGTCTATGCTTACTTTTCGTTCTAAAGCATAGGAGTAGAGAATCTTGACGACTGTTTGTATTTTTTGGCAAACATCGACGGACTCTTTCGTATCCGCTTCTGGCTTGGCAAACGAAAGATATTCGGTAATGACGTCATTCGTTCGATCCACTTCTTCTATACAAATTTGAACATACCTTTTATACGTCTCTGAAATTGGCGATTGTAGAAGTAACTGGAGAAATCCTCGATTGGTCTGCATGGGATTTCGAACTTCATGAGCAAAGGAACTGGCCAATTCTCCGAGTATCTTATATTTTTCCGCCTGTTGAGCTTCCATGTGTAACTGGGCATTTTCCCTTAAGGTTTCAATCAAAAAGACGGTTACGATGGTGGCAACACATATCGCTAAAATTTCCTGAAGTGTGTGGGTAAAAAAATCCATCTCTTGAAAATCCACGAGGAAGAAGATCAAGGACATCCCCGATGTTATCATCCAAGCCAGTTTCATTCGACCTGCTCGATCCTGTTGGATGAAACGTGGATATGCTAAAAAAAACATGGGTAAGAAGAAAAGGACTTCGTATGCCGTTGAATAAAAACCTGCCCCCCCGAAATACCAACGATACAACAATAAGATGATCGTGAGAACAATACCTGTTGCGTATCCACCTCCATAAAATATACCTATCATAAGAGCTACAAACCGTAGGTCATTTCGCTCGTTTACATCCGAATAGATCGGGAAGGACATGCACAATACTAACGTAATCGTTGCCAAGAAACTGAAAATTAATTTTTGACGTTTCGTTTCGATGAATTGATGACGATTGGTTAAATACATAGAATAAAAAAAGACAGGGATCAAAATAATCAATACTTGTAAGAGCAAGTTTTTAGTATGTTCCATACAGGTTACCTCATTGTTAAGATCATTCTAGTATAAAAGAAAACCGAATATAAAAACAGAAGAAAAAAATGGGTTCTGGTGCAAAAAACTCAAAACAATCGCAATTAATCTCTAATGCTTGGACATACTGATACTATGACTCTAAAAGGGTGTGATCAGGACGCCAGAGGGGCGGTTCTCACTTTCCCTTCAAATTTAGCATCTACTACTCCATAATGTGCCAGTTCATAATTCGTTTTTGTGCTGTGCTGTGCTGTTCTGTTCATATCTCTCTAAAATGGTTAGTTCCCCAGACTTATATCTAATATCCTGATATATCGCAAAAGCCATAACAATAATGATTATTCCTAGAACAAGGATATATATTGCTAACACACGATTAAACATCGACACTACACCTTTTCGCCTATGGATTCCCCTGGTTTAATTTCCACATAATTTATCCTTCTACACCAAAACTTCTTACTTAAATTGAATAAGAAAAAACACCTAAAATGGCAGCTAGATCTTCAACTTTTGCATCCTATAGTTTAAGTACAATTTTTCACAAGGTTCGTATTAAATGGACTTATTTTAAACGCTATTATTACATCACCAAAAAAGTGCCTTCAATCCAAATGGGCGAGGCACTGTGAGTGTTACCTACTCACTGTTCTAAGATTTATAAGGGATTTTCGATGATTTTATTATTCCTCAGGTACAAATGTAACCATATCAATCAAAAATGGATAACCTTTATCGTCTTTATCTAACCGAATCTACTCCTTCCCCGCTATCATATGAAGGAAATGACTGGTTATACTAAAGAGGACGAATTGACTCAGAAAGGGGGAAAACGCTGTGATACGGAACCTGGTAGCCTTTTTTCTGTTTGCCGTCCTCTCTTTCGCCGGCGGTCTCCAAACAGACGGCCAAGCCCCGCCCGACCCCATCCAGATGGGGATGGAAGAGGGATATTATGAGGGAATCCGTTCGGGGCTAGAAGACCGACATAATTTCCGGATTTCCCGTGCCTGGCAGCAAATGCCACAATCTCGGCTGTTCATGGACAACAAGAAGGAAATCGTCCTGCCCCTCATGAAAATAGGGCTTCTCAAGCAGGTGTATCTCTCTTTTTCTTCCGGGAAGAAATTCTACTCATACCTTCATGCCCACCCGGAATTGACGGCGGAACAGGCGGCCCGACGGATACTCGGGCAGAGGTTTGTACGGGCGTACGAAAGAAGCTTCCGGAAAGGCTATGAGAGATCCCTCACGGCCCCGCCTGAAGAGGCGGCAAACTATGCGGCCTTTTTGAAGGCGAAAAGCAGATAAGGGGAAAACAAAAAGGGCAATCTCATACTGAGGACATAACTTCTGCATCAAAATAAAACTCAAAATCATTGCGATAACGATGATCCTAGGAATTTCCAAGCATATAAAAGGACATTGGAAGTAATAACAAACGACCTGTTGGGTCGCTTTAAATCGTAATCACGCTATATCATTTTGTAGTTGACTAAGTTCTTATAAATCCAGGTTGGCGGGGCTGCGTGGGAATCGAACCCACCAGACCTGGGGGGCCACTTTACGTGCTAATCACGTCTAAATGATTTATCAGCTGTAATATCGTTAAATGGCAGAATCAGTTTTTTCACCTTATCAAGGCTCATCGAATCTATTTCCTGTACTAATCGTGGAATGGACTGCTCTGGATAACCGTAATCACGAAGTAATTTTTCCTTTTCTTCATTATGTACCATGTATTGACACCTCCAAAATCTTTTTAGAATTAAACTTTGATATAGTTACCAAATAAAGTGACTGTATATCCAATTTGCCAATAATGATACAAGACCGAATGCAATATTCATCCATGCCAAAATAAACGCTGTTATATGGTCTTTTTTCTGTTTAGCTTTTTTGTACATTTTTGCAAGTTTGAATAGTCTTAAAAAAATAAAACATATTTGCATGGTACTGTCCAAAAATTTTAAGATGTTTCACTTGAAAATGACCATTTTTACCTAAAATGTTTTCTATTAAGGCTTCTGTTTCATTTTAGAGGTGCAGAAATCTTACTTTGAGAAATTGATCTATGTACTCCTCCACCTAATTAATACTTTTTGCCACTTTCTTATAAATATTCCTTATGTCTCTTATATCTGGGATTTTATTATCTAGTTGAACCTTTAAGAATCCCAACTACAGTATGCCATCTCAAAATGTTTAAGGATGATATAGAAAATCCCCTTTTATCAAAAAAACACAGTTTGGTGCGACCGTGTTTCCTTTGACTAAAAATAGTCATTTCATTACCAATCCTCCATTTACATTCAGACATTGACCAGTATTTTTGAGTGATTTTTAGGTTATTTTTGTGTGAAGGCGTTTATCTAGTCATACTTCCTAGGGGAAATATGGAATTTTTGATTCGCAACTAATAGTATTTAAAAACCTTTAAATCATGCGAACATACATTTTTTTTTTACAAAGCAGGGAAATTCCTTAATGCCTAATTTACTATCGAACTTAGATTGGATTTACCTGCTTTAACGACTCATCTATTTTTGTACATAATTTACTTATTCAGAATGGAAAAATAAATCGTCGCCTTTTAAACCAAAAAGATTGCAGAGCCAAGTTACATAGTTAAACGTGGATAACCACTTTTCATTTACACCAGGTAATATATTGAATTTATTGCATCTGCCTAGACAATCCTATTTCTTTTCAAAAATTTGTTTATTTAGCTCAGAGAAATACATTTTTTTGTATTAACCCCTTCAATGTGTCTTTAACTAATACTAGTAATTCTCCATCTTTCATCTGCTATTCTTAGTTTCATTTACTACTTGGTCGAAAGCGTTAATGATTACCGAGTGTCCTGTAATCCCTACATAACAGGCTCCCATTTCGAAACTTTTCGCTGCTCCTGCTGAGTTTGCTGCTACGGTTCCGACCTTAAATCCATGCTCATTGGCGATTCTAAACAACTCATGGATTGACTGTTTTACTTCAGGATGATTTGCTCCCTCTGCCTTAAATCCCATACTGACTGATAAATCAGTGGATCCAATAAATGCCATGTCTATACCTGGCACACTCATAATTTCCTTAAAGTTGTTCACAGCCTCTGGTGTTTCAATATGAACACTGACTAGGAGATTCTCATCAGCTTCTATAAAATAGGATTCACCACCATCCCTTCCAAAACGTGCTGCCCGGATGGCAAAAGCGGCTCCCCTTTGTCCATGCGGCGGAAATTTAGCTCTTTTCACCACCCGCTCCGCATCTTCTTTTGTATTAACCATAGGTACCTGAATACCTTTTGCTCCTCGATCCAATGCCTTTTGAATGCTTGATGGATCATAAGAAACCCTGATAATTGGGACTAATTTAACCAACTCTGCAGCCCTTACCATGTTTTCAATTTCCGAATGACTAAACGCCCCATGTTCATCATCAATTACGACAAAATCATATCCAGAATATCCAATCATCTCGATCAGTGAGGGTGAGTAAATTCCAAGAAAAACACCCAGTACTTTTTCTCCATTCCTGATCTTTTCCTTCACTTTGTTAATCACTTTATTCACTCCTTTAATCAATATTGTTAATACGGAAATTTCTGATTTATTGGTGTTGTATTACGATTTTTACTCTACCTAACTAAGCAGCCAGTCACGTAAAACTGTTGTAACCTCCTTTGGCCGTTCCATCGTACTTAAGTGACCACAATTTTCAATAACTGCGAGTTCTGCATTAGGAATGACAGAAGCAAGATATTCATGCATCCCAATGGGACAAAGTTCATCCTGGTCTCCAAGAATAACAAGTGTTGGAGATTTAATTGAGGATAAATGCTCCCTTACATCCGGACGAGTCATAAGCGCGTTCATTTGTCTGCTCATGGCATTAGGTCCGATGTCTTCAGCCATTTGTATAATGGTTTTAACTAAATTATCGTCCTTCTGTCTATTAGGATGGATTAAAACAGGCAGCAAATACTTTTCGGTAATTTCCAAAAATCGTCCGTTATTTGCCATGGCAATAAAATTTTCCCAGCCCGCGATCTGTTCTGAGCGTGGAGGGGTAGGATTTGTATCCAGCAAAGCTAATCTCTTGACCCTTTCAGGGGCTTGGCGCATTATTTCCAACGCAACAATCCCGCCCATAGACAGACCAGCAAGGCAAAATTCCGATGGGGCTTCTCTTAATATCGATTCCGCCATCCCTTGGATTGTATCGTTCTGTGTCAAATCGCCAACTTGGATATTCGCCACATCTGACAATTGTTCTATTTGATATTTCCAAAGACTTTCCGTGCACAGTGTCCCTGGAAGCAAAATTAAATCTTCTTTACTCATCATTATCCCTTTCTTGAATATGTATTTTATCTTTTGAAAGTAATAAAAGAATCAGCAAGAATCTCCCCGAAGCAATTCTTTGAAAATAATATTTTAATAAAATCGTCTGAATCAGCATTGGAACCTCCTCAGCTTCTTAAATAGCTGTCCATCCTCCATCAACTCGAATGGTCTCTCCCGTTATAAAATCTGACATTTCAGAAGCCAAAAATAGAACCGATCCTGTGACATCAGAAGGGCGGGCCATTTTCCCCAGCGGAATCCTGCTTATCACATCTTGATAAAAATCTTGATCCTCAAACATTTTTTTTGTAAAATCGGTCTCGATAAACGTTGGGGCAACTGCATTAACCTTTATATTATAAGGAGCCCATTCAACCGCTAATGCTTTCGTAAGCTGAACTGCCCCACCTTTACTAGAACAATAGGACGCTCGTTTAACATATCCAACAAAAGCCATTTGTGAAACAATATTAATAATTTTTCCTTTTCTTTGGGAAACCATATATTTCCCGACCTGTTGGGAACAAAAGAACACTCCTTTCAAATTAGTGTCCAGTACCCGATCCCAATCCTCTTCTGTCACTTCAAGCGCGGGTTTCGGAATATTTATTCCTGCATTATTGACAAGAACATCAAGGCCTTTCATCCGAGAGTATGCTTCATCAACCATTAAATAGATACTCTTAATATCTTGCATATCACAAACAATATAGGAACAATCGGAATTATATACTTTTAATTGATCAGCTGTTTCCTTAAGGGATGATTCTTCCCTCCCGGTAATGATGACGGTTGCTCCTAGTTTGGCAAAAGAATGGGCAATTTCCTTTCCGATTCCTTTATTTCCACCGGTAACAATCACCTTTTGACTCTTCAGGTCTGTAAAATGGTCCACTTTCTTCCCTCCACTTATATCTGCTTGCTATCTCATAAATAAAAGTATTGATATGGAACATGGAAAACTTTTAGTCTTTGAAAAAATCGTAACCCTCAAGCTGTTCTGAAACAGAAAACTTGGGGTTACGACCATTTCATTTTATTATTACTTATCTATAATTCTAGCAACCTATTGTTTTCATCCAGATATAAGCCGGTTTTCCTAGCAGCGCTTACCACTTCAGGTGCCCACTCAAGCTTTGGACGATCGTCCCCGCTGTTGATAATAAAGAGGAATCCTGTTTCCTTTCCTACACTTTCAATACGACGAAAAACATCCCTTGGAATAGACATGATATCCTTAGCTTTTAGCACGACTTCTCCGTCTTCTCCACTTTCTCCCAAAGAAACTTTCCATTCACCACTTTGAACGAAAACAACTTGCTTACCTGGTTGTTTGAAAGTATGGAATCCATTGCCGGGTTCAGCTTCCACTAACTCTAGGCTAAATGAATGTTTATAATTTAGGATTGTTGGACGATCAATGGCCTCCGCCATTCCCGGTCCAATCAACCCGTAGCTATTTTTGTTTCCTTTAGGAATTCGGCAATCCAAGTATGAAACTTCGTGAGGCACTCGTTTTTGGAAGCGAAAAATCTGTTTGCTCATTTCTTCTACGTTTATTTTCGGAACATTAGCCAGTTCTTCATCGTTTATAGGCACTACTACCTTTGCATCTGCTGGAACTTCCTGTCCAGCTGTCGTATCAATTAATCGTCCATCCTCCAATAAAACTAGTCCGTATCCTTCAGCAGCTCGCAGCACTTGAGGAGCCCATGTAACTTTCCCAGGATTATCTTCACCTAAAATGCAATACAAGAAACCATCGTCAGAGCCAATATTTTCAAATGCCCGGAAAATCTTAGTAGGAATGGAGAAAACGTCTCCCTCTTTTAAGATCGCCTCTCCTTCTGTCCCATCATTACCCCAGAAAAAGCGCCATGTCCCCTTAGCAACTATAAAAACCTCTGCAGTTAAGTGAGAATGAAGCGAGTTTTTTATTCCGTGCGGCATACCAGCCGCACCAAAGTTAAATCCATGTGCTTCCTCTAAATTGATAAACCTGTTTCTGCTTTCTGAAACACCAGGACCGATAATGGTATAGTTTTCTTTTCTGTCCGAACCAGGAGTTTTCGCATCTATAAAAGCGGTTCGGTCAGCGACCAAATCTTCGAAACGAATCACTCTCTTTTTAAATTGTTCTTTGGTTATAGTTATCAAAATATTTTTTCCTCCTTTTATAAGTAAAATGTTGTTATACTTCATTTCTCTGGGTAAAAATCGAACCCTCTAATGGTATTTGAATGTATTTCAATCCTATCCGGATTTTTAAACAAGGATTAACTTGTCACTGTTTTCTTGCCATACCGTTTAACGCGGAGTAAAGCTTGCTCACGATGGCCCATAAAGTTTTCTAATTCACATAATCTAGCGGCGTATTCACCAATAAAGGCACTCGCTTCTGGAGTACATTTTTGATAAGTACATGTCTTAATGAATTTTCCAACCCAAAGTCCTCCTGTGTAACGTGCAGCCCCCTTCGTTGGCAGGGTATGGTTTGTTCCAATCACTTTATCTCCATACGCAACATTCGTTTCTGGTCCTAAAAATAATGCACCGAAATTTTTCAGATTTTCTAAGAAATAGTCAGAATTTTCAGTTAGTATTTCTACATGTTCAAATGCTAATTTATCCGCTTCTTCTACAGCCTCTTCCAGTGTGTCAACAACAATAACGATTCCGTTTTCTTCCCAAGCAACCCTTGCTACGTCAGCAGTTGGCAGGACTTTTAATTGCCGCTCTATTTCAATTAAGGTTTCCTTTGCAATCCTGGCAGAGGTGGTAATTAAAGCTCCTGGGGAAGTCGGGCCATGTTCGGCTTGACCAAGAATATCACAGGCGATCATTTCAGGGTCAGCTTTGTCATCAGCGATTACTAAGGTTTCAGTTGGTCCTGCTAGCAAATCAATGCCTACAATTCCGAAAAGTTGCCGTTTTGCTTCAGCCACAAAGGCATTTCCAGGGCCGACAATCATATCTACCGGTACGATTGTTTCTGTACCAATCGCCATAGCAGCTAATGCCTGAACTCCGCCAAGGATATAAATTTCATCTGCTCCTGCCAGTGACATGGCAGCAATCGTTGCAGCTGGAATTTCTCCATTAATGGGGGGCGTACATGCGATCACCCGTTTTACTCCTGCAACTTTTGCAGTTAAAACGCTCATATGTGCCGAAGCAACCATCGGATACCTTCCTCCAGGGATATAGCATCCGACACTATTGATTGGGATATTTTTATGACCCAATGTTATTCCAGGTAATGTTTCCACTTCAATATCTCTAATCGATGATTTTTGGACCTCAGCAAATCTTTTTACTTGAGCCTGTGCAAATTTAATATCATTAATCGTTTCCTCAGGTACAGAATTAATAATTTCCTTAACTTGTTCCTGAGAGAGTTTAAAACTCTCTGGAGACCATTTGTCTAATTGTTTAGAAAACTCCCTTACAGCACTATCACCATTTTTCTTAACCTCTTCTATCATGGACTTCACCGTTTGGTAAACCTGCTCCTCTGACTGAGCTAGTTCTTCAACCGATTTTCCAACCTTTATAAACTGTGCCATCCGCATACACTCCTATTAAAATATCAAAATTATATTTGTTCTTTTCATTCAATCATCATTTTTTACATTAAGCTTTCGCCTAAAATTTCCAGATTAAATGATAGTATGAGGGCATGAATAGAAACGGTTGTAAGCAACTTTAGTCTCTATCCCTGCCCTTGTCTTTAAAAGATTTAGACCTAACATAACGAATCAAGAAATTTAAGGGTCGGGATTATTAAAAAATGGAAACAGGACCTGTGGTCTTTCGAATAATGAGTTCGGGTGCTAATTCAATTTGAATAGATTTCTCCATCACTTCATTTCCCTCAATTAATAGAAGCAGATTTTCCAATGCTAGAGTAGCCATGGTAACGATATTTTGAGAAACAGTAGTTAGACTGATTAAATGGTTGGCAGAAAAATTTATATTATCGTAACCTATGATAGAAAGATCTTCCGGCATTCTAAGACCTTGCTTAGCTGCAGCATCCATTATCGCTAATGCGATTTGATCAGAACCAGCAAAAATGGCAGTTGGCCTATTGTGAGTAAAGAGACGTGTAATAACAAAAGTGATAATTTCTTGGAAAGTCAATTCACCTTTATAAACCAAACTTTCATTATATGGAATATTATATTTTTTTAATGCATTAACATAACCTATGTGCCGCTGATAAAGATTCAAAAATCGATCAGGTCCGGAGACAAATGCGATTCTTTGATGACCGAGATTGATGAGGTGTTCTGTCGCTAAATAAGCACCTCTTTCATTATTTAGCACAACAAAATTGGCATGCTCATAATCATCCACCGGGCTATTATATAAAATAATAGGAAAACCAGATTGATATAGTTCATTGATTTTTTTATTAGACCGATTAATTGAACCAATAATAATCCCATCCACTCTTTTTCCAATAAAAGTCTGAATGGCTTGATCCAGATTATCATTTTGATAATCAGTGTAGCTTATGATGACATCATAATTTTGGTCATTGGCTCTTTTCATAATAATGCTAGATGTCTCAGCGTAAAATGGATTTGTAATATCACCAATGATTAAGCCGATTGTCCTTGTCTTCTTTTCCGCTAAGCTCCTGGCAATCTCATCCCGTGTAAAATTAAGTTCCTTAATGGCAGATAGAACCTTTTTTTTCGTATCTTCCTTAATATGTGGATAATTATTTAATACCCGCGAAACTGTTGATTGGGAAACACCAGCTTTTCTTGCGACATCATATGCATTAATACTATGTTTCATTTCTACCTTCACATTAATCATTACCCCTTTTGAATCCGCATTCATATATTTACCCGATTGATTAATTCATGATGTAGTAACATAGTAAAAAAATTTATTTAGCTGTTGGTACTCCATCCTAGGCTAAACGTATGGCAGCCGAGAGACGATGTCCCTCAAGACCTTCAATATCTGATTGTTTAGCAGCATGTGATGCTAAGTAATGTACACCATCCCCAATAATCTGTTGATGGGTCAATACCTTAACATAACTTCCTACCCACAGCCCTCCCGTATATCGGGCAGCTCTATTCGTTGGCAATGTATGGTTAGTTCCAGAAACCTTATCGGAAAATACAACTGAACTATCAGAATCTATAAAAAGTGAACCGTAATTATGAAGCTGCTCCATCAGAAGTCTACTATCTCTTACATGTAAATGCAGATGTTCGATCGCATAATCATTACAAATTTTAATTCCTTCTTGTAAAGACTCTGCATAGATAATTTCTCCCAAATTGGACCATGATTCATGCGCTGGGGAACTTGGAGAAAACTCTTGAAGCAAATGTTCAATTTCGTCCACGGTTTGTTTAGCCAGGTTACGAGAGGTTGTAACGAAAATGGCTCTTGCAAATGGATCATGTTCCGCCTGGGCCAAGAGGTCAGCAGCACATTTTTTTGGATTTGCTGAATCATCTGCAAAAACCATTACCTCGCTTGGACCAGCAATAAGATCTATCCCTACTTTTCCGAATACTTGACGTTTGGCCTCTGCAACAAATCGGTTTCCTGGGCCAGCTATGATATCCACTTCAGGGACTGATTCTGTTCCATAAGCCATGGCAGCAATAGCTTGGGCTCCCCCAATGGCAAATATATCGGTTGCACCTGATTTCACGAGCCCGTAAAGGACGGCAGGGTGGATACCCCCATTAAAATTTGCCGGACTGCATGCAACGATTTGTTTAGCTCCAGCTACTTTTGCAGGTGCAACAACCATCGGACCAGATGACAATAGCGGGAATCTCCCCCCTGGTACATAGGCTCCAATCTTTTCAATTGGAATAATACGATGACCCATTTGGATCCCTGGCCCAAATTCTCTTTCAAGTGGCATTAGACACTCAAGCTGCGCCTGAGAAAATGCCGAAATTCGGTCCACAACCCGGTCAATTAATTCTTTTACTTCATCTGATAGCGTATTGATGCATCTTTCAATTTCCTCATCGTTTACTCTTAACGGACGATCCGATTGACTAAAACGTTTTTCGTATTCTTTAACACCAGCATCGCCATCAGATTTAACAACTTCAATAATTTCTTTTACTGTTTGTTCAACATCATTAGAAAATGTCTGTTCATATAATTTTGCCTTTTTTAAGTATTCCAACTTACTTCCTCCTTTTTTTAAAAAAACTAGCCCAATACTATTAATCACGATACTCCAGTAAAATTTCCATCTTCGGTTTGAGAATTTTCAGATGATGCCTTTTCTTCTGATTCAGGCAAATAGATTTGCCGCAATACTTCCATTCCGTCAAATAATAGCCATTCTTCTACGATTCTTTCATTTCTTACTTTATAGTGACTAATTCCAAAGATATCAATCGGTTTTCCACTTGGCACCCCAAAATAACCAGTGCCCTCATGCATTCCTTGTAACCGCCAGCGAACAGCAACATCCCAATCTTGATCATTCTCTCTTCTATTGCAAGTAATCCGTTCAAGTACTAACTTTGCATTTGGTACTGAAGCAAACAGACTAATAAACATCCCCTGAATCTCATTTACGCCGACTAAATCTCTGTTACAGACATAATGAACCACTGCTTTATCTTCATAGAATTTTTTGACAAAGTTAAAGGAACGTCTCTCCCAAACTTTATTAAACAAATCGAGCATAAATTCCCCAATTTCGAACTCATCTGATGAAGGTATGAAGTGTTTTGGAGGAAGTCCTGTTTCAGCTGTTTCTGGGAGGCCAAAACTTAACGACGGGGCAAGCTTTTGAGTGCCTTTCGCTACTTTCTTAGCCACCTCAATCGGGTCAAATCCCAATTGTTGAACCAGATGATAGGTATCCATTACCAGCCATTCTTCATAAATTTTATTGGAATGAATAAGGCAGTCTGCCGTTGTTCTAAACATTACTTTTTTACCTGTTGCCGGTCCGTAATAGCTGTCCCCAGTATTAGTCGCAACTGATCTTCCTCTGTGAGAGGTAAAAAATCCATCTTGGTCATTGCCCGACCAAACAACACTCCAGCCTAATCCTTTTCGATCCGGAAAAGAATGCAGCGTTTGAAGAGTTCCGGAAATTACCTCATTTATTCCATGGCTGTTAATTAAGCCTTTGTGAATGCTTACCCCGGTACTGTAGGTATCATAAATTAAGCCAATATCTTTTTCTTTCCAAATTTGGCGGGTTATTTTAACAATATAATCAACAATATTGTTATACTCTTCATTAAATCCCCTCATGCTTTGCTTTTTCTGGTCAACAGGACTAATATTGACATAGTCGTAATCATCCTTAGAATCGATTGGATTCACTTCACTAGAGTCAGCATAAAAGATTAAATTTCCCCTATTCTTTATTTGAATGTTACTTCTTTTCTTATCTTCTGTTTTAATCATCACACTGGTTTCTTCTTTAGTTAATGTTTTCTCCATTTTCTGAACCATCCTTTTATAAATAATTATTGGCTAATCAGGCAATCACTCTTTATTTAACTCCGCCTGAAGTCATTCCTAAAATAAATTGCTTTCTTACAATCAACATAAAAATGATCGTTGGTATAACAAAGATGATTCCCGCTGCAGCCATTTGATTCCATAAGACTCCCTTTTCCCCATTAAAGAATGACAGGGCGACCGGTAATGTAACAGCCTCTTGATTTGTTAAAACTAATGCGAACATAAATTCATTCCATGTGATAACAAAGCAAAAAACGGTAGCTGTAATAATTCCCGGTTTAGCAAGAGGTAATAAAACATGCCAAATTACTTGAAGTCGATTTGCTCCATCAATCGTTGCGGCTTCCTCCATATCCTGTGGGATTTTATCAATAAAACCTTTAAGAAGCCAAATACCATAGGGAATTGTGTGACCTAAGTTAACAATGATTAGGGCGATCGTTGTATCAAGCAATCCCCAATTTCTGAACATGATAAAGTATGGAATGACGTTAACAATTAATGGAATAAATTGTGTCGCTAAAATTGCAAACAAAAATATTTGTTTCCCGGGGATTTTGAATCGGGAAAGACTATATGATGCAAGGATACTCACTGGCATTGTTATCAGCAGTGTTACAATAACAACAATGGTACTGTTAGAATAATATTTTCCAATATTAGATTGACTAAAGACAGTCTTAAAATTGTCTAGTGTAGCCTGAAAAAAAATGCTTGTTGTATAAACTTCCTGTTCCGGCTTAAATGCTGTAATTCCGATCCAAAAAATAGGAAGAAAAAGAAACAGGACGACAAGTATCACTCCAAAGCCTTCAAAAATAGCAGAGGAAACCTTCTTATTTTTTTTGTTTATAACCAATGGGTCTGTCAATAATACTGAATCACTTTCTTTTTTGCTTAAATCCATTACACTACTCATTAATTCCAATCATCTCCTTTGACAAGCCTTCTCATGTATATGACGACAAACCCTATAGTGATCATCGCTAAAATGTAACCAAGTGCTGAGGCATATCCCATATCAAAGAAACGGAAGCCTGTTTTATAAATAAGGAAATTTAACACTTCTGTGGAATTTCCTGGTCCTCCTTGAGTTAGTGTGGCAATAGGGTCAAATGCCTTTAATGAAAACATTGTCATTAAAATGGAAGCAATTAAAATAATTGGTCTTAGCATCGGTAATGTAATATGTATTAGAGTTCGAATTCGAGAGGCCCCATCCACCTGAGCCGCTTCAAACACTTCTCTTGGCATACCCATTAAACCGCTAATAAACATGAGACTCATAAATGGAAGCCAAATCCAAACAACCACTGAAACTAGTGCTGCCATTGCTGTTTGTGGAGTGCCTAACCAAACTACATCTGCCAAAGGCGGAATGAAAAAGTCAATAATTTTATCAAATAAACCATAATCCGAATTTAACATGAATCGCCAAGAGTAACCGATAAGAGCTGCACTCATTGCAAAAGGAATAATTAAAACTGCGCGCAGATAGGAAAGATAACGCTTTTCTTTACTTAACAAGAGTGAAACCCCGATACTCAGTACAATGGTAATAAGTACAGTCAGTCCAGTAAAAATTAGTGTAATGACAACGCTATTCCAAAATTGTGAGTCCGAAAAGGCGCGTATATAATTTTCAAAGCCAATGAAAGGACCCATTTCTGTTGATTTCTTTAAGTCCCAAGTATGGAGACTGATCCAAAACGACCTAATAAGAGGGTAAATTGTCGTTGCTAAAATAAGAATGAGCGCAGGAGCAAGGATTGTATATTTAAAAACATTATTTTTCATTTAAAGTCCCTCCTAAGTAGTGTAGTAGGGTAATAGGAAACATCAATTGTGACATTTACACCCAATAGAGTACCAGATCCCCTATCTTGAAGGTTTAGAAGAAATTAGAAACCTTCTAAACCTTTATTGATAGGTGTATTTTAATCTTCAAATGTTACTTATAGTAACCAGCTTTATCCAAGAGCTTTTCAACCTGCTCTGAGGCTTTTTTTAGATTAGATTCAACCGGTTCACCTGTAGCCATTTTTGAGATGGCCGCACTAATAATATCCGCCACTTGTGGCCATTCCTGTATTTTTGGCAATGCACGAGAATTCTCAAAATTATCAGCTGCCACATCATAAAACCCATCACTTAAACTATTAAGTTCCTTATTTCGGAGGTTCTCAGTTTGTGTGATTACGGTAGATTGCACTTCAGCTGGGACTTCATTCTTAACCGTCTTCATTACAATATCAAGTTCTTCTTGAGGCTCTGCAATCCACTTCATAACTTCCCATGCAGCCTCTTTATTTTTAGACCCCTTCATCATTGCCAATGGGAAAGATGAAACGTTTGCTTTGCTATCTTTCCCTTCCCATCCAGGAACAGGGGCAAACCCTACATTTCCTGCAACTTCTGGAGCAGCTGATTCTTTGCTGTTGAATTCAGAGAACACCCACCACCAGCCTAACCACATGGCAGCCTTACCTTGTTTAAAGAATGTACGAGAATCTTGTTCACCAAAGGTTACAGAACCCGGCGGTGCCACTTTATCTTTTACAAGAAGATCAATATAGCGTTGCGTAGCCTCTACGCCTTCCTTGGATGCAAATGTTGGTTTCATATCTTTATCAAAAATGTCACCACCATTACTCCATAAATAAGCTGTCCACATAAATAGGTTTTGACCATTATTACCTGCACCATAGTACGGAACGACACCAGATAAGTCAGTGTTGTCGGTAATTTTTTTACTTGCTTCCTCAAACTCTTTCCAAGTGGTAGGAGGTTGAATGTTTAATTTTTGAAAGATATCTTTACGATAAAACAGCATTTGAACGTGAGCCCTTACCGGCAAACTCTGAATCTTACCATCAAATGTGGATAGATCAATCGCAGCTTTTGGCCAACGATTTAAATCAATATTGTCCCTTTTTACATAGTTATCAAGAGGTTCTACAAACTGTGAAATAGAAGAACCCATGGAATCAAGGTGTACAACTAAATCGTATGCTCCTCCATTCGCAATACCGTCTGTGGTGATGTCTTCTAAAAGGTTTTCATAAGGAGTTTCAATAAATTTTACTTTAATGCCTGTTCTTTTCGTAAATTCTTTGGATCTTTCCTTCCATGCGTTAAATTGGCCAACACCGCCAGCTGAAAGTAATACTTTCACTGTTTTCCCCTTCAAAGAATCTGCACTCGGTTTGGTTTCGCCGTTTGAAGATTCTGAATTACTACATCCAGAAATAATAAGGGTTACTAGCATTAAGAGAACAGCGAAAAAACGAAATCCTTTTTTTATACTCATTTGCACATTCCTCTCTTTTAATAGGATGATTTAAATTTTTTTAGGTACATCATTTCTTGTAAAATGTTTTGTATATGACATTGAGCTATTAATAATTTTAGACCTTTAATAAAAGTTCACATACGGTAGAGCATTATTAATAAGCTAAATGATTTGCTGGGGTCTGGAGTTGATTAAGTACTATATTTTTTCAACTTAACTGGATGAAATATCTTGACGTAAAATTATCTGAAGGCTGTTTGAAGGATTATTGTGTAGTTTCTGTGGTGTGGTGGTATTTCAAAAAGTTTTTTATTAATCTGCATTATTGTTACAAGATTTATTTTGAATCCGCATTCATTTTATAAAAATTACCTTTTGATCAAATTTAATTTAATCCGCATTCACAATAAAACATTTTCTATTTTTATCTGCACTCAGGTTCTAAAAAACTCCTTTGGAGAGCCTATCAACTACTTCCTACTGGCATTTGTTTCATTTGAATCCGCATTCATAAGAATAAATATTTCTTTTACCTTATTTAGTTTTTATTTCACAAAAAAATATAAGCTGCTAGCTAGCATTGAATGCGCATTCCTTATAAACAATATATTAAACTTGGAAACTATCTATGTCAATACTGAATATTCTAAAAAATTTAAAAATTAAATATCATTGAAACAATATAACTCTCATAATGTTTTAATTTATTACACTTTCTCGCTTAATTTTTTACGATTTTTTCCCTTACTTTATAAAAATCCAATAACATGGCTTGTTCATATGAATGCGCATTCCTGATCAAAAGGTCCTCCCTATGATGATTTGCTATTAATTGCAGACCAATTGGAACGGATCCATGAGATAATCCGCAAGGAATGGAAAGCGCTGGATGGCCCGTTATATTAAATAAACAGGTAAATCGAATCATGCATTCATCGATAGATTCCATCTCTCCAGCTAACAAGAACTCTTTAATCCCTATGTCTGGTGGCCCTATAGGCATAGTTGGAGTCACTAAAATATCAACAAATTCAAAAAGTTTGCTTAAATCTCTCGTCATTTGTGCTCTTTTGTTTAAGCCATCAATGTATGAGTGGGCGGAAATAGATTTACTCTTATCAAATGTGTTTATTGCTTCCTCACTATATTGGGATAGCGATAAGTTAATTAATTCACTATGGAAATAACCAACCTCGGAGGTAGCTAATATATGTGCTATTTTTCTTGGATCATCGAAATTAGGAATTTCAAGTTCTACTATTAATGCTCCTAACCTTTCAAAAGTACTTAATGCATTCTTATAGAAACTCAAAACATCATTATCTACCCTTTCATAAAAGTACTGCTTAGGAACCCCGATTCTCATTCCTCTTATGTCAGAAATACAATTATTCGTGAATGTTTTCTTTGTGATAGCCTCCATCATGATAGCTAAATCTTCAACATTTCGAGCAATTGGACCTGTATGATCGAGGGAATTGGATAATGGTTTTATACCGCTCATATTAATTAAATCATATGTTGGTTTTAACCCTATCACACCACAGCACGAAGAAGGTACTCGAATGGAACCTGCAGTATCTGTGCCGATTGACCCCATACAAAGATTAGCTGCAACGGCAACTGCTGAACCACCACTTGAACCGCCAGCTGTAACATTGTCATTCCAAGGATTTTTAATATCACCGAAAAAGGAATTTTTTGAGGTGATACCAAATGCAAATTCATACATATTGGTTTTTCCAATGTTCACAGCACCTTCAGAATTAAGAGCTTCAACAACACTTGCATTACTTTCAGGAATTCGATTTTTATGAATAACAGAACCGCTCGTTGTTAATATCCCTTTAGTATCAATGTTATCCTTGTAAGAAATTGGTATGCCCTCAAGAATTCTTATATCTCCTCCTTCCATTATTCTCTTTTCTGAAATTACAGCTTGGTCAAAGGCTTTTTCTTCATTAACCGTAATAAAAGCATTAAGTTTTGGGTTATGAGTTTTTATTTGTTTCACATACTCCTCAAGGATTTCTACAGGAGAAAATTCTTTTTCCCTATATCCGTTAATGATTTCTCTTATTGATTTTTCCAATACCATATATGCCCCCTTAATAATCCTTTAGTTCTGGAATCAAACCTGTTTTAAACATCTTTTTTTCCTTTGTTTAATTCTACATCAATTCGAGATATCCTTTATTTTCTGAAAATACTCATTATAATATTCCATTATTAAATAGAGTTACTATTTTAGAATATAAAGGAATTGAATTTACTAGTACTTAAAAGCCTTAACAACTTTATATTGGACCTGAAGGACCTATGGAGGCTATTTCCAAGATGGAAGACAATTTCCTTGGTAACATTAGCAATTTCATGAACATGAAGGTAACCGTTATAGTTGAATCCAACAGAATTATTGTAAAATTTTGTACTTAAACTAAAGTGCTTCGTTAGTACACTAAGAAAAGCTGCCAAAATGACAGTTCCGATCTTAAACTCTTACACTCGCTTGTTTAATAAGAGATTAACCATCAAGATTTTCAATTACTTTCAACAAACTCTATATACAAAAAAGATGCCCCACCCCAATGGAACATCTTTTTCTATTGAACGTTATCCTATTTTCTCATCTGTCCCTGTATCTCCAGAAGTCACATCCTCAATTAAAACAAACTCCTCCGACATTGGACGAAGTTTCTTGGATCCTACTAAGAAATAGTAGACAATCGCCACACCAAAAATCGTCAGAATCACACCCGCCAAAGGCAGCTCCACTCCAAACAAAGGAAGAGTTGTCGTTAACACGCTGTATTTTACCACGCAGAAGAAAGAGAAAACACCCAATACTAATGCAATCGCCGGTACAACAGGGTAGCTCACCTTAAATGGTCTTTCCAAATTCGGCTCCTTTTTACGCAGCACAAACAACGAAACCATACTTAAGCAGTACATCGTAATCGCACCAAAAACGGATAGGATAATCAACGCATTTGCAAAGTTTGCTGAGCCTGCTGCGATCACTCCAATCGCTCCAGGAACAATCAAGCCCCAATGCGGCACCCCGCGTTTCGAAAGATTAGACAAAAACTTAGGCAGGTATCCTGCACGAGCCAGGGCAAACGTTTGACGGGAATAACCAATAATAATACCGTGCAAGCTGGCAATTAAACCAAATAAACCAATAATGGCAACTGATTTTGGAATAAAGCTGCCTTCTCCATAAATACTTGCCAATGCCTGTGGAAGTGGATAATCCGCCGGTTTACCGGTACCTCCGCCAAGTCCTGCCGTTACGACTAAGGTTAAAATCGTTGCCACACCAAGCGTTAAAATACCGGAAATAAAGCCTTTTGGAATATCCTTCTTCGGGTCGCGTACCTCTTCTGCTGCCATCGCTCCCCCCTCAATCGCAAGGAAGAACCAAATGGCATATGGAATTGCTGCCAAAACACCGGACCAGCCATGACTAAAAGCCATATCATTAAATATATTGGATGATTGAACATGAGGTAAACCGGCCACATAATAAATCGCGAGGCCGATTAGTGCCAATACCGTTGCCACTAACTCAATGATAGCGGCACCTTTTACACCTATGAGGTTGACCAAAATAAATAAAATAAACATTCCGACCGTTGCATAAACGGGATTAATACTTGGGATTAAGAAATTGATATACGCTCCAACAGAAACCGCAATCGCTGGAGGGGCAAATACGAATTCCAGTAAACAGGCTAAACCGGTTATAAAGCCCATAAACGGCCCCATTGCCTTTCGGGCGTAGGCAGACGGTCCGCCGGCATGAGGGATGGAAGTTGAAAGCTCTGAATAACTAAAAATAAAGGTCGTATAAAAGACAATAATAATCAGTGCGGCAATGCCGAGGCCAATGGTGCCACCCGATTCAAAACCATAGTTCCAGCCAAAATATTGGCCGGATATGACCATCCCTACAGCAATACCCCAGAGATGGATTGGTTTAAGCGCTTTTTGTAAATGGTTGTTTCCCTGCTCCATATACCCTTCCCCTTTCAAAGTAAATCTCCTGGAAATATTAAAGTAAAACCATATCCCATACACGACTATTTCCAAAACTAGGTGTTACTAGTTTAATATAGAATTGTAGTAGGATTCACAGGATATATTATCCAAATATTATAGTTTCTTCAAAATCGACATAACATTCCGAACAGATTGGGCTGATTGATCAAGTGCTGTTTTTTCTTCAGGGGTTAACGCAATTTCAATTACCGTTTCAATCCCATCGCCGCCAAGGATCGTTGGAACCCCTAGATATAAATCCTGATAGCCATATTCCCCTTCCAGATAGGCAATACATGGCAAGATTCGTTTTTTGTCCTTTAATATGGCTTCAGCCATTTGGACCATCGAAGCTGCCGGGGCGTAGTAGGCACTGCCTTGACCTAGCAAACTGACAATCTCGCCGCCACCTTTACGCGTTCTTTCCACAATCGCTTCAATTCGGTGAGGCGGGAGAATTTTATCAAGCGGGATTCCGCCGGCATAAGAGAATCGAACCAATGGGACCATATCATCACCATGCCCGCCAAGGACAAAACCTGAAATATCTTCCACTGACACATTCAATTCCTGTGCAACAAAAGTGTTGAAACGCGCAGTATCTAAGACTCCGGACTGACCGATAATCCTATTTTTAGGAAACCCTGTTGTTTTATAGCAAACATAGGTCATCGCATCAACAGGATTACTTAAAACGATAATGTAGCTATTCGGCGCATATTTTTTAATATTTTCAGAGACTTGCTCGATAATTTTTGCATTGGTAGAAACCAAATCATCCCGGCTCATCCCTGGTTTCCGCGGCAGCCCTGCAGTGATTAACACCAAATCAGCATCCTGTATATCCGCATAATCTGAGGTACCCGTTATATTTGCATTAAAGCCTTGGACAGGGCTTGCTTCCAGCATATCCAGTGCCTTCCCTTTGGTCGGATCGTTTTGAGACGGGATATCAACCAGAATGACATCTCCTAATTCTTTTTGCGCAATCATCAGCGCCGCTGTTGCACCAGTAAATCCTGCACCAATCACTGCAATTTTTTTACGTTTGAAAACCATATTTCTTCCTCCATTCTTTTAAAAATTATTCTGTTTGTGCTGGAGGCTCATCTTGTTTTGCTCTTTGACCCCTTTTTGCAGGTTTTGGTTTCTCCTCGCCCTTTTTCGGCGTCTGTGCCAACATTTGCCCTACTTCCTCATCCGGACGCGGGATAACATGCGCGGTTACCAGCACCCCGACACTTTGAGCAGCATACTTGCCAGCATCGACCGCTGCCTGGACAGCCCCGACATCTCCTTCTACTAAAATCGAAACGAGTCCGGCGTCCACTTTTTCTTTTTTAACTAAACGTACATCCGCTGCTTTAACCATTGCATCTGCGGCAACGATCGAGGCAATCAGCCCTCTAGTTTCAATCATTCCTAAGGCTTTTGACATCACTTACGCACCTCCTTCAACATCAATAGAATCGATAATTCCGATAATGACAGCATCAATCGGCATTCTATGGTCACCGATAATATTTGCCGCCGCACTTCCCGTTGTAACCATCACTTTATCTCCGACTCCTGCACCAATCCGATCCACCGCAATAAACGGTGAAAGGATAGGCGCCCCGGATGGAAGCTCCGGCTGGACAAATAAATATTTTAATCCTATTAGATTCTCTTCCTTCCTTGTCGCCCATACATTTCCTATCACCGTTCCAACTAACAAAAAATCATCCCCTTAAACTAATCCATAACCTGGATGCTTTTCTTCAACTCTCTTGCAGCATCTCGTGCCAATGGAGTCACAATTGTGCCTTTTCGAACCAATATCATCTCGTACTGACATGCCTGCACATCTCTTTTGGTTAAGAGATTTTTTTGAAAATGAACTTCTATTGGTTCGTTTTGTTCAGGTGATACCTGATTGGTCACAGGCTGGGGTTTTACCAAAGGCTCCCCATCCTTAACAATGAAACCAGCCTGACCGCTTGTAATGAACCCGGCATTAGCTTCATCGGTATCGATATGCATCTCAAGCTGATATCTCGGTGAAACCCTTATAAGTACTTTTTCAAACGAAACCGGGCGTTCCCCTTCTGTTCGGATTCGTACATACTCGCCGTTTTCAAGGCCAAAATAAGCGGCATCCTCAGGGTGCATATGAATATGAGCCTGGGCAATGATCAGTCCTTCATTTTTGAAAATACTTCCTTTGGGCCCTGCCAGAGTAATCGGTGCAGAACCAGCAATATTGCCAGATTCCCTTACGGGCGGTTTCAACCCAAGCTTTACTGCATCCGTTCTGCTGACTTCCACTTGTGTTAAAGAACGGGCCGGACCGAGGATTCGCACTTTTTCAATGCTTCCTCTTGGTCCGACAATGACCACCGTTTCATTAGCCGCAAATTGACCGGGCTGAGACAAGTCCGCTTTTTTCGTTAACTCATACCCTTTGCCAAAAAGCGTTTCTAAATCAGCTTGACTTAAGTGGCAATGGCGTGCAGAGACAGCCATCGGGATTGTATTGGGTCTGAAGTCCTTTTTTAACAATTGCTGAATCACTTCTTCAACAACCGTTCGAATAGATTGTTCATTCATCGAATTGGCTCCTTACTTCTTACACTTCCACTTCTAATTTTGGTAAAATGCTCTCCAATTCGTTGTGCGGACGTGGGATGACATGAACAGATAATAGTTCACCAACACGTTCTGCTGCTGCCGCACCTGCTTCAGTTGCCGCTTTAACCGCACCTACATCTCCGCGGACAAGAACCGTTACAAGCCCGCCGCCAACATGTACTTTACCGACTAAATGTACGTTTGCTGCCTTTACCATTGCATCTGCTGCTTCCACGGATGCTACCAAACCTTTTGTTTCCACCATTCCTAATGCTGTTAATTCTCTAGCCATTGTAAATTCCTCCTATTAATTCATTTGATATTTTTTTAATACTTGATTTACCAATTCAGAGATTACCTGCGAATCTAGCTGGCCCGATACATTCACATTGCATAAAACCTGATTCACAATCTCGTCTACATGGTTGCTGGCACCCCATTGTGGAGCAGGACTTTTGCTGGATGGTTTTGGAACGTTAACCTCTTTTGTTCCATAGGCCATTCTTTTGATATTGATTAAATGGCGGGCCGTTAGATTGTCTGATGTAATATTACCGCCAAATGATCCACAGCCAAGTGTCAGCGATGGCATCAATTCCGTTGTGGCTCCAACCGCACCAATGGAAGAAAGAGTATTCACCATCAGTCGTGATACTGGCATGAATAGCGCAAATTCACGGGCTACATTTTCATCATTGGTGTGAAGGGATAAGCTATGTCCCATCCCGCCTAAATTTAAGATTTTCACACACAGCTCTTTTGCACTTTCATAGCTTTCAGCTGTATAAATCGGAAAGATCGGCGAAAGTTTTTCAATGGAAAAAGGAACGTCCTTCCCTATCCGCGTTTCTTCCGCAATTAAAATCGTTGTGTCGGCTGGAACGGAAATACCCGCCAATTCCGCAATCTTGACAGCTCTTTGACCAACAATTGCTGGATTCAGCTTTCCTGGCAATGGTGAAATCACCTTTTCTAAAAGTGATTTCTCCTGCTCATTTAAGAAATAGGCGCCATTATTTTTAAGCTCCCTTACGGCCATTTCTTTGACATTCTGGTCAACCACAATGGCTTGTTCCGTTGCACAAATCGTGCCGTTATCAAACGTTTTGCTTTGAACAATCATTTTGACCGCTTTTTCGATATTGGCGGTTTTTTCGATATAGACGGGCACGTTTCCAGGACCGACACCATATGCAGGCTTACCTGAACTGTAGGCAGCACGGACTAAATCTTTTCCGCCAGTTGCTAAAATCAAATTAATATCACGATGGTGCATTAATTCAGTGGTTGCTGCCATTGTTGGTTTTGAGATCCAGCCAATAATTCCGTCCGGCGCTCCCGCATCAACGGCTGCCTCCAAACAAATCTTTAAAGCGGCGACTGAGCATATCACTGCACGTGGGTGCGGACTAAATACGATTCCATTTCTTGTTTTTAGGGCGATTAATGCTTTAAAAATCGCACTCGAAGTTGGATTTGTCGTTGGAGTGATCCCGGCAATCACCCCAAAAGGTGAGGCGACTTCGACTATTTTCTTTGTACGGTCCTCGTTAATGATTCCAACTGTCTTCTCGTTTTTAATAGATTCATAGACAGCATGTGAACCGACGTCATTTTTCATTTTTTTATGTTCGACTACACCCATTCCGGTTTCTTCGACCGCCATCTGGGCTAATTCAAGTGATTTGGCAGCAGCCGCTTCGGCTGCCCGTTTCACAATTTTGTCGACTTGTTCTTGGGAAAACGCCAAGTACTTTTGCTGTGCTTCTTTAGCTTTCTGAACTGCATCCCGCATTTCCTGAATGGATTGTAAATCTAAATCGAATGGCAACAGGGACACTCCTTTCTCTCTTGTTTTTTGTGTGAAAAATTACACGTATGCAGCATTATCCGCCAATTAAATAGGAATCTAATACTGTCGTGGATTTCTCGCAATCTCGATAATCACAGCACGGAAAGCATCCGCTGCCGCCTGGCATGCCGATTGCGACCCGGTCAATAGCCCACCTCCAAAGTTTGTTTCCGAAGGCGGTCCAAAAAACTTAACCAGCTCTACATCCGCAGCCTTTAACGCCGCATCCATTCCATACACCGCTTCAAGCGGCGGGGCAATCAAATAGGCTAGTGCTTCACCTTGATTAATCCCTGCCTCAGCTGATAGATAAGAACCGGTTCTTGCCACGACATGGGCATACAATGCATGGTTTTTTTCCTCATTGATTGCCTCAAAATACGCTTCATTTTCTGCGGTTTGAATCACCGCATCTATCCCGCTTTTCACTTCATCTGGACTTGGACCGGCCAACACGCCGATCATTTCACCAGACAATGGCCCTGATGCATGCGCAGAACCTGCGTAGAAGGACTTTGCATAGACAACATCAACATCTGCGCGTTTCGTTGCTTCATCAAGAGCTGTATAGCCGACATCGTCAATCGTTGAGGTAAAAATCGCTAAACTCCGTTGATGGGGTTTTAACTGAAACTGAGCTGCTAAGGCAGGGTCAACGTTTGGAATAATCCGAACAGCCAAGATATTTGCATGAATTCGTTCTAATGCCATTTATTAACCCTCCCCTTATTGCTCTTTTTGTACCAGCGAAACACCACTGGCTTCATATTTTAATATTTTTTGCACGAGAGTTCCGATATAGGCGCCGGCCTCCACCGGTGGAATGCCTCCCTTATGAATATTGGAGATGACCATCCGGTCGGCCTCAATGGTGCCGTGGCGTGGTTCGTAGCAGAGATACGCACTTAACGATTCCGCACTCACGAGACCTGGACGTTCACCAATCAAGTAAACAATCACTTTCGGTTTTAGGATCTCCCCAACATCATCCATTGCCGCCACCCGGCCTTTTTCGATAAAAAATGGTGTTCCGACATCGAGCCCTAAGCTTTGAAGCGATTGATTAAGAGATAAATAGACATCCTCTAAATTTTCCTCGACCGCTTTCGAACTTAAGCCGTCAGAAAAAATAATTTGAACCGTCGGAGACTTTCTACATTTTTGATCAATTAATTGTTTTGCCTCATCAGAGAGCTTTCGGCCGAAGTCAGGACGGCGGATATAGACCTCTTTGTCGGTAACCTTCGTGTTAACTTTTAATAAGGATAAGCTTTCAAGTATTTTCGGATCGACATCACCATAAACGGCATCGACTGCTGCCGCATGGTCAAAGCGAAACTTCAGCCAAGTGTCCGTTTTGGGCCTTAATCCCGCACGGCCGACGCCAATTCTTGCCGGTGTTTTGCTAATTAAAAGATCCAGCTCTTCCTTATTAATCGGATTTTCAAGTCCTACAGGCGGCTTTGGTTCAAGAAGTATTTCTTTTTCATGGGCTGACACCACGCAGCCCGGACTTTGATTGCACTCTGTTTCAACATGATTCGTCCGGTGGCTCCAAAATTTCACTTCCACTTTTGCCGATGTATCATCGTTCGTCTTTTTCTTAACTTCTTCCACCGCCGCACCGCCTTCAGCGGTCTTCGTCTGCAATTTTTCAACCACCATTTTCGTGATTTGTTCCACTAACTCAGGATTCACTCCTTACACCTCCTATCGCGAAAAAATCGTCGGGTCACCTGCATATTTACTTAATTTCCCGTTTTCAAAAATCCCCATTTTCTCCAGCCATGCTTCAAATGATGGTGCCGGCCGTTTATTCAGCGTCTGTCTTAATGTCGCAACATCGTGATAACTTAAGCTCTGGTAATTGAGCATACAATCATCACCCATTGGCGCAGCGATAATAAAATTCACCCCTGCCGCGGAAAGCAGCACGCCAAGATCTTCAATGTCGTTCTGGTCTGCTTTAATATGGTTCGTATAGCAAATATCAACGCCCATTGGAATGCCATGCATTTTTCCCATAAAATGATCTTCAAGACCGGCTCGAATCACTTGTTTGTTGTTGTACAAGTACTCTGGTCCGATAAAGCCGACTACCGTATTGACAATATACGGGTCATAGTAGCGGGCAAAGCCATAATTTCGGGATTCCATTGTCAATTGGTCGATATCATAATGAGCTTCGGCGGATAATTCCGAGCCTTGACCTGTCTCAAAATACAAACGTTGTGGACCAGTTCCTGTACCGTATACTTTCGCCATTTCATTGGCTTCCTCCAAGAGGGAAGCGGTAATCCCGAAAGAACGATTCGCCGCTTCGGTTCCGGCAATACTCTGGAAAATCATATCTGCCGGCGCCCCCTGCTGGACCGCTTTCATTTGAGCTGTCACATGGGCAAGCACACAGTTTTGCGTTGGAATTTCCCATTTTTGAATAAAGTCATGTGTCGCATGCAATAACCGTTTTACACTTTCAACGGAGTCATCTACCGGGTTTATTCCAATTACTGCATCTCCAATCCCATACGCAAGCCCTTCTTTCATTGAGGCCATCATCCCGTCGACATTATCCGTCGGATGGTTTGGCTGCAGCCTAGAGGCTAACACTCCTTTTTGACCAATCGTAATATTGCATTTGGATAAAACTTCAATTTTATTGGCGGCATGGACTAAATCGAGGTTGGACATGATCTTTGCCACCGCTGCAATCATTTCACTATTCAGACCTCGGCTGAGGCGTTTCAAGTCTTCACCGGTAGTTGAATCGTTCAGGATATACTCGCGAAGTTCCGAAACAGACCAATTTTTAATCGATTGATAGATGGGTTTGTTGATCTGACCCTCGATAATCCTTGAAACCTCATCCTCTTCAGGAGATAGCATGGGATTTTCCCTAATATCTTGTAGTGTTAAATAGCTCACCACTTGTTTTGCTGCAATTCTTTCCTGGACGGTCTCAGCAGCAATCCCTGCTAAGCGGTCGCCGGATTTTTCTTCATTTGCTTTCGCAAATAAATCCTTTAGTGAGGAAAATTGATAGACAGTACCTAAATAGGTGGACTTTAATCTCATAAGAATGCCCCCTTTCGTCATTTCTGGAATGTTAATGTTTTTATAATGACAGGAACAACATCGGTTTCGAGCACTTGGCCTATATCCAAATAGTCCCCATTTTCAACTTTAATTTGATCAATACAAATGACGGATTGCACCGGAGCCTTTCGCTTAAGTGTTTGCCCAAGAACTTTTGCATAATCCCGGTCAAGCACAAGGACTAACTCTTGAGTTTGATTCGGTTTTTGTTTCATTGCTTTGAGGATGGATTCAGCAAATTCATCGATTTCACGGAATCTTAAGTAAGGCAATTCTGAAAAATAAACCGCAAAATTCTGTCCCTCACGCTGTGGGTCATAGAGATCGAGTGCTTCCTCAATCTGCTTTGATAATTGGTTTATTTCCGTTTTAAAATCACCCTCGAATCGAATCTGGTAAACCGGCAAGTTTTTCATCGGCAATTTACGATTATCAACTTCAATGGTTGCGCCGCTGATTTCAGTCGTTTGCATTCCGGCGCCCAGCACTGTGGCCCGAACCGTTTCCTGCGGCTTTACCCAAGTCCATTGAGCAAGACTTGAGCTTTCCTTTAAGGAGGCGGCTAACATCAACCCGATATCATCGTATTTGGCCGACTGTACGATTCCGGTCTCATGCTGATAAATGCATTCACTTATCCCGCCTGAGAACATAATCGCCTCAATATCTTCCACCCAGTTAGGTTCATGCCCTAGCAGCAACGTTAGATCCTCGTTTGTGAGTGCCTTTTTTAACATCCGCGCAATGACATCTGCCATAAAATCGGTTACTTGTTTTATCGCTGATGGATTTTGGTTTTGCCCCTCCACCATCCTTGAATCCCATTGTCGCAGTAAATTTTTAACAGGCGGAGAAATACTCTGGATTTTATTATCGTTACATTCAATTAATCTGCCGCCTACATGAAGGGTACAGGTTCCACAAAGTCTGCCAGATTTATAAACGGCCACATTGGCTGTACCCCCGCCGATATCGATATTGGCGATAACCTTACTCGTATCTTTCGAATATTCATAAGCGCCCGATCCCTTAGCGGCAATAATTCCTTCTAAGTCAGGACCAGCTGTTGCAACTAGAAACTCCCCAGCCTGGTCAGACAGCTGATGCAGCATTACTTCTGCATTTGACTTTGTGGCTGTTTCACCCGTAATGATCACTGCTCCCGTTTGAATATCCTTTGGCTCAATACCTGCTTTCTGATATTCCTTTCTGACAAAGTCTTCAATTTTTTCAATATCAATGGTGGTTGGTGAAAGCAGCGGTGTCCGGTAAATCGGGCTGCGATGGATGACCTGTTTGTCAATGATTTCAATTCGTGGCACATGTGCCCCGCCAGCCATATTCATTAACGTGAACCGGCTGATTACCAGCTTTGTTGTACTTGTGCCTATATCGATTCCCGCACTGATCATTTCTTCTTTTTGCGGGCCTTTGAACTTCATCTCAACTCCCCCAAAAAAACAAAAAGCGCCCCTTGTAAACTATCCCAAATTAGATAGTTTAAAAGAGGCGCCATTGCCATTAAATTCATTTGTTATTCATAATATAAATTATTTTCTGGATATTGTAGAGGCTCTCATTTAAAAAATTACAAATGGGGATGGATTTCCTTCAAAATACTTCTTCATTTCATGTGTCGAACGGAAGTTTACCAGATTCCGGATCTCCTCTATTCCTTCATTTTTTAGGGAAGAGGTAATGACAATCGAACCTTTGGTTACGATTACCTTTTTTAACAAAGAAATGGCTAGTTCAACGTCAGCCTGGTCTGAATCACTTTTTGTGACCACCCCAATGGGGATTTTATTGATTCCGCTGCTGAATCCTGGCGGGAAAATCATTTTCTTCTTGGTCGCATCCTGTAAATACAGGACATGTGTCACTTCTAATGCCGTTGCCATGATATTTTTATAGTAGAACGGGTTTTCACAATATTCACCTGGGGTATCAACAATCCAATCATAGTAATTCAGCGACTGCGTTTTGACAGCAGGCACGTCCCGGTCAAGCAATGCATTTGTTAACGTCGATTTTCCGGCCCCAATGGAACCGATCAGCATGGCTCGGTTCTTTTTCGTCATCATATTTCCTCCTTTCTTGAAAAATTCTATTTTCTGATTCTATGACTTCGTGATCTCCGCCGGGGTATATTTCAGCGTATCCTGCAAAAAACGGTTGATTTCCTGCATCGCCATTTCCACCTCTGAAACATTGCCGACAATCACAAGACTTCCGGTAAAGCGATCCAAAAATCCTAACTTGACATTAGCCGATTTGGTGGCTAAATCTCCGGCAATAATCACCGTCTCACTTGGGGTCAGCGTCAAAATCCCTAATGCCCCAGCCTCCTGTATCCCCAGTTTTTCAAACATATCCGGGTCCGGATTGGCAATAATATGGCTTAAAGTTACCTGTTTCCCTGGGACAAACTCCTGTATAAACCTCTTTTTCTCTTCGTTCACGACAAACCCACCTCTCAAATTAATAAAAAAATGCCTAATAGACTTTATTTTTATAAAAAATAAAACCTACTAAGCACCTTTGCTTCATCTATTCACTTGTAAACTAACTTGGGTACTTCAAAATAATGTACTTCGCCACTTTTTCCAATGGCATTTGTTTTTTCATGCTAAGGTCTCTAATCTTATTGTAAGCCGTTTCCTCCGGTAAATTCAATTGTTTCATTAAAATTCCTTTTGCTTTTTCAACAATCTTTCGGTTTTTCAGTTCCCGATTCATTTCTTCTACTTTTTCTTTATAAAGAATAGCATTTTCTGCCTGCTTCAAAGCAATTTCAACCGCAGGAATCAAGTTAGCCTCCGAAATCGGCTTTACAAGATATCCTAAAATATTTGCCTTCTTCGCTTTTTCTATATATTCCTTTTGACTATAGGCCGTTAACAGCAAAATCGGGATATTGAATTTGTTGGAAATAATCTCACTGGCCTTTAAACCGTTCAGCTTCGGCATTTTAATATCCATGATCATTAAGTCAGGCTTAAGGCTGTAAGCCAATTCAATTGCTTTCTCGCCATCAGCTGCTTCAGCCACAACATCATAGCCAGCATCTTTCAACATGAGGGAAACATCCAATCGGACGATGGACTCATCTTCAACAACGATAATTCGCTTTTTCATTCCTTAATCCTCCCACGCAAAGGGAAATTCGACGGATACTTCCGTTCCTTCACTTGTTCCTTCAATGGAAAAATGGCCCGATAAATCATGTTCTATCATCATTTTAACAATATCAAGCCCTAATGATGGCTTCATAGAAGGATTATAGCCAATTCCATTATCTTTTACAAGGACTCTTACTGCAGAAGCCTCTTCCTGGATGACTACATCAATTTGGCCCTCTGTCATCTCCGCAAATGCATGCTTCACACAATTTTGAATTAATTCATTTATAACAAGAGCAACGGAAACAGCTAGATTCGATTTAATAAGGATCTTTGGGCCGGAATAGTCGATCGAAATCAATTTTCCTTCATGATCTTCACTAAAGACCAGCATATTCCCAATTTTTTCTATTAAACTAACAATCTCTACATCATCCTGATTTTCAGAATTGGATAAGATGATTTCATAGACAGAGGCAATACTTAAAATTCGGTTGAGGCTTTCGATAAAATAAAACTTGCTTTCTTCAGGGACCCCTCTTCGCATCTGCAGCCGAAGAAGACTCGCTACCGTTTGCAAGTTATTTTTTACACGATGATGGATTTCCCGGATGGCCACAGTCTTTACGGTAAGCTCCCTCTCCTTTTGGCGCAGCTCTGTTAAGTCACGAAAAATGATAAACGATCCGCTATTTTTCTCATGCTGCACAAGAGCAATTTTTTTCATTTGAAAGACTTTATTTTGAATGATGATTTCTTGGACCACAAGTTTATCCGGCAGCCTGCAAATTTCTGCAAGGTTAGGAAAATAGGAAGTAAAAAGATTGCCGCTTTTACATTCCTCCGAACACATTTCTAAAACAAGATTCATCGCAGCAGGATTCGAATATTGAATCTGTAAATCCTCGTCAATAATGAATAGAGATTCCTCAATCACATCTGGGATAAAAGGGCGATTTTCAGCCATTTCCAGTAAGAGTTCGCTAAGTGTCTCATTCGCTTCTGTTAGCGCTTTCAGTTTATTTTGATTTTGGAGCTTATCACTGTTGTCTTTCTCCATGATCAACGTGCCAATCACTCGGTTATGAATTCCAACAATCGGAACAACGCTTTGTTCGACTTTTTTCCCTTCCTGGGTTAAGGCATGATTGAGAAAAAGCGGCTTACCCGTCCGAAACGCGTAAAAAACTGCAGGCTCAAACGTTTCGTAGGCAAACTTTCCGACCACCGGATTTTTATAGACAGAATTGGCCGTTGTAGGTGCTGCTTCTGCCACCACAATAGCATGCTTTTTTTCACTTGTTTGGCAATCTACAAACACATTTGCCTGATTTAAATCGGCAATTAATTGCAGGTTTTGAACCACTTCTTGGATCTTTTGTATGTCTTGTTCCGATAGGTCTGTGTGAAGCTGACATAGAGTTACTACGGTGTTCATCTCAGTTTTAAACATGTCATTGCCCCAATCTTTTATCTTTAAATATATAAAAATATTTTATATATCATTTATCATAGTGTCAATCTTCTGTTTTTTACAAAAAATGGTTCACTGTGCCCGGTATTAATTGTTAAATAAAGTCATTTATAAAAAAGAATTGATAATTTGTTTAATAATACAACCACAAATTATTACCAATTAGCTGGAGGACAGCATTGGATATTGCCATTCGTTTCGTCCATTGTCCCTTTATCAATTTAAATAGGGATAATGCTATTATTATACAGATTTTATGTCATAATATGGGTATTAAATAGGAATAAATTAGTAGTGTTTAGGGCTGAAAGCAAGTTCCAAAGAGGGTAACCAAAGGGTTTGAAGTCCTTATAGTATTTTGATAATTAATAAGATTAGGAGTAGAAAAATGCAACTTGACCTTATGAAAATATTTGACGGTTACGTTAGAAACTATCACACTTTAAACCTTTAACTACCAGGGTTCGCCATAACTATAACTGCATCCGGTTCATTTTGTATAAAGTTTCCTTTTCTGAAAATGAGCGCATGATTCCTACACTGATAGATCTTGTTACCCAACTCAATTTGATAAAAGCTTGCAATCACATCAAAATCTTTTTGCAGCTGTTTCATTGGACAGAATTCTATTATCATTTTACATACCCCACTTCATTTATAGAACTAAATGGATATCTTCCTTTTTAGGCCAAAAAAGACACCTAAAATGCGAAAGGTGTCATTGATGGTAGGTTTAAATACATTTTTTTATGTTAAAGAAACTATCGTGATTTTCTTATTTGTTTCGAACTATCAATCTCATTTCTCTTTTTCCAAATCGCATATTTTTCAGGAAGGCATGTTCCACATGGTCTAAATCCCACTGAAATGGCTGTTTGCTCATCAGCAAAAAATACCCGATCTTTGACATAACCACCCTTTGTGATGGCACGTAATGCTGCAGGACAATCTAATCGCCCGTAAATTTTTGTTTTGCGGTGCCCACCATAGGTGCCAGGAATTTTACTCAAATAAGGTCGCTTATCAGCTCCCATGAGAGTATAGTTTTTGTGATTCTTCTCATTTTCTATTCTCTCATCAGTAATATTGCTCAAATCATATGCCTCCTTTTCAATAACAGTTTGCGACTTAAATTATGATAGTAAATAAGATTTCTATTTGCTTTATTTCAACAAAAAGGTGGGAAAAACCTGTTAAATTTGGCCCCGAAGAAGAATATTTTTAACGTAATTGTTTATCTTTTAGCCTGGACCTCTTTTCTTCAATAAGGATCGCTTTTGTTACGAACAAATTTTTCCATAAATACAAAAGACACTCACAACGTTGATTTTGATGTAAAATATTTAAAAATAGGGCATCCAAATTTGGAAGCCCTATTTGCACATACGTAGTATTAATGGTATTAGCAGAAAAAACTATTGTCTTAGTAATTTCTCAATTTGTGTTTCAACATGAAAAACCCGTTTGTTTAAGGATTATGAGGGCTGGTCATAAAAAAAGCCTATATCATTTAATCATAGATTCAGGCTAACAATCGTTTTGACATGGGATTAAATTTTGTTGTGACAGGATTTCTACTGCTTTTTTTACATTTGAGACGTTAATAAATATGATGTCGTTTTCTCCTAGATACACGGACTTAACCTCTACTTTACACCACAAGCTGTTGTAAAATCTGCTAAATACACCTGGAATTCCAGCAGGAATATTTGAAATGGTGATGATTTCTTCCTCTTTAAATGTAATATGTTGCGATTGTAGTGTTTTTCTTACTACCCTCAGATCACGACTGGTCTCGGACTCTGAGGTACCCGCCACTAGCCTGATGAAATTATTTTTATTACGGCTTTTGGTTATGACTAAACTCACAAGATTAACAGCGTTTGCAGCAATTTGTCTCAAAATGCAAGCTAAGGTTCGATCGTCCGCCATAAAAGTAAATTGCATTCTAAAATTTAGATCATAATTTAATGGTTCAGTATTACTTCCATTAGCACCTTTCAAATGCCACACTTCCTTTATTTTCCACTTTCTAATATAATATGAAAAAATAAAGGTATAGCTTGGGTTATAGATTAGATAGCAACTACCCTTTCGCAAATAATTTTCACATGGAAAGGATAAGGAACACTCGAATTCATATTCGAATAGGTGTTAAATAGTGAGTAGCCTTTAAGAATCTGTATTAAAAAGCTTGTGTGCATCCATGTTATGGATTATCAAAGATTCCATCTTTTATTCCAGCTTCACAATTACTCCATAGTTGTGATTGATGACATCAGAATTAATAAATTCTTTTTCAACAGGAAGTTGTAAGCTGGATACCAT
Source organism: Bacillus sp. ISL-46 (assembly GCF_018613205.1). Classification (NCBI taxonomy): domain Bacteria; kingdom Bacillati; phylum Bacillota; class Bacilli; order Caryophanales; family Bacillaceae; genus Bacillus; species Bacillus sp. ISL-46. The sequence goes on along the minus strand of NZ_JAGGQR010000009.1, from coordinate 39,102 downwards.
GTTGTTAACTGCACTAAACAGAGCTTTTACTGAGGAGGTCATAATATCAGTGTCAATTCCGCAGCCCCAATATACAGCACCATTCTTTGCGGTAATTCCTACATAAGATACAGCGTTTGATCCTGAACCTATTTCCAGCGCATGCTGCTTATAGACCAAATCTGTATAATCGATACCCAGTTGGGTTTGAAGAGCGTTGCTGACAGCATCAAGTCTTCCATTTCCCACACCAGTAAATTTATGTTCTTCATTATTCATCCGGATCGATACAATCGTTTCGTAATAACCATTTTGAGTGTATTTATAACTGATTAATTCGATAGGGGTGTTAATATTTACATATTCATTGATGAAAATGTCATAGATTTCATTGGGCATAAGTTCCTTGTGCTTATGATCTGAAACATTTTTCACACTATATCCAAAGCTCTCACGCATTTCGGTAGGTAGATCAATTCCATACTTTCGCTGAAGGATATAACCGATTCCTCCCTTACCGGATTGACTGTTAATTCGGATGATATCTCCTTCATATTCTCTTCCAATATCCATCGGATCAATTAATAGATAAGGTACAGTCCAATACTGACGTTCTTCTTCCTCTCGCCATTTCATACCTTTGGCAATGGCATCTTGATGGGAACCTGAAAATGCAGTAAAGACAAGTTCACCGCCATATGGGTGTCTTTCGTGAACCTTCATTCTTGTTAATTTTTCATATTTGGAAATAATAGTAGGGATATTTTCAAAATTCAGCTTGGGATCTACCCCGTGGGAATACATGTTTAATGCAAGCGTTACGATGTCCACGTTCCCTGTTCTTTCTCCATTTCCGAACAATGTTCCTTCGACTCTTTGCACACCGGCAAGCATTCCTAGCTCAGCATCTGCTACCCCTGTTCCTCTGTCATTGTGTGGATGAAGTGATAGGATTACATTATCTCGGTAGCTCAGATTGTCACTCATATACTCAATTTGACTTGCGTAAACGTGAGGCATGGACATTGATACCGTAGCTGGTAGGTTGATAATTACATTGTTATCAGCTGTCGGCTGCCAAATATCAAGTACCTTATTGCAAATTTCAAGCGCAAACTCCACTTCTGTACCCGTGAAGCTTTCAGGAGAATACTGAAATTGGAAATTCCCTTCGGTTTCAGCAGCATATTTCTTTAGTATTTTTGCTCCAGTTACAGCAATATTAATAATTTCTGCCTTAGATTTTCTAAATACTTGCTCACGCTGTGCCCTAGATGTGGAATTGTACAAGTGCACCACTGCTTTATTCGTACCCTGTAACGCATCAAATGTTTTTTTGATAATATGTTCTCTTGACTGTGTTAAAACTTGAATTTTCACATCATCCGGAATCAAATTTTCTTCAATTAATGTACGTAAAAAAGCAAATTCGGTTTCCGAGGCAGCTGGAAAACCTACTTCAATTTCCTTGAAACCTACTTGTAAAAGCAACTGAAAATATTCTAACTTTTCCTCTAGACTCATCGGGACGACCAAAGCCTGATTCCCATCGCGTAGATCAACACTACACCAGGTAGGAGCTTCTGTAATATACTCCTTCTCTGTCCATTTCAAGCATTGCACTGGGGGCATAAAGTAACCTCTAGAATATTTATCGATATTTTTCATCCCGACTCCCACCTTTTCATTTATAATTGTTAGTTTATTTAAAATAAAAAAAGCCCCGTCTCTATAAAAATATAGAGACGAGGCATTGCTCGCGGTACCACTCTAATTGATTAATCATAAAAATATTAACCCACTCATTTTCGGTGGCAATCACCACCTTTCTACATAACGGTAGAAAACCGACATCCCCTACTGATTAAGTTCAGGGAGTAGCTCTTGGATGAGTTCAAAGGCTATAACTACCGATTCTCACCAACCATCGGCTCTCTAATAAGTTTATAAATCCTTTTACTATTTCCAATCTTTGCTTATTATTTAATTAAATACGATAATATATCGATAAATTCGAGTTGTCAACACTAAATTTACTGAAAATAAAGATTAATATGAATTTACATCACTTCTTTAAAAGATAAATCCCCATATAATAAAACTCTTTTTAAAGTATTCTGCCCCGTTAGCACAATAAGGAAAGCTGCCACAATGACAGCTCCGATCTTCAACTTTTGCACCCGTTCGTTTTACAAGACAGTCCTTAAAAACCCCCTTGAAACATGATAAGTGGACATAACATCCCATGGCAAAAATCAATGAAACCTATCATTCCAGTTTACTTCCTTCCATTATTCAACTATAACTGATTAAAATAATGAATATGTGAATAATAAATTTATACTTGCCGTTTTTAACCATTGCTTTTCTTTATTAAAAAGTAGAAATTTCGGTTTTCAAACGTCTGGAAGCAATAAAAATCGACCCTTATGGTCGAATATACTTTTACTTGGACCTGCCAAACTCCCTCAATCCCCAACAAATGGAGAAATCATGCACTTTTTGAATGAAGAAAAAGTAGATTCCAAAGGAATTAAGTGGCTAAAAGTTCAAACCGCAAACGGGATCGAAGGCTGGATTTCAGCCTTGATTGTCAGGGAAAAATAATAAATTGAGAGGAATATATACCGACTTAGTGTCGCAACGAATGGAACAATTTCCGTGATTTTTTGATCCTTTTTCCAGTTAATAGAACAACCTAAATAAGGAGAGTGGACTCCTATGGGAATAGTTCCCTCTCCTTTTAAATCTCTCCCAATTTATCAAACCATAAAACCACCAACTATGACAGAAAGTCGATCAAAAAGTTGGACAATATTTTAAGCAACTTTTAAGGATTGAATCTGTATGGTATAGGGCTCAACCCTTTTAATTTTTACTATTCGATTAATAGTAAATATATCTTTTTAGTTCTGTCCTAAAATGCTCCATACGCTCTAATTCTTGGAGTGTCAATAGCTTAAAGGAGTTCATTTACCTTTCAACTATACTTATAAAAATACCCCGCTATAGCTGGATAACTCATGAATTCCTTCCTCATGTCCCGAAACGAAATTACATCATTTCCTCAAGCGAGCTGGTAATCTAGCGAATAATCGTGACAGTTCAATGGGTTTTGATGAAATGTTTTGGTATAGAATTGCACAGCTTCTTGCTGGCTGTCAGCAAAGATAAAGACAAAATCCTTCTGGTTCATCTTCAGTGAGTAGATGCCACCTTTATGAATACCTAATACATTGTTTTGAACCAATTCCCTTACTTTCTGATGGTCGGCTTGTTCTAAGTCTATCTTAGAAATGTCGTTTCCATGTTTAACTGGGTAATACACGTTTATCTGCACAGTATCTTTGTAAAAATCGAACTTGAAATAAATAAAAAACGTTCCATACAATGTGTACGAAACGTTGATTTTATTGAATTTATCATGATGATTTGATACCGATTGTCGGGGTCGAACCTCTACTTCCGAAGGAAACCTAACAAAGTCTTTTTACTTAAGATGAAAATTTTCCAAATCGTAAAAGAATTGATTTCTTAAATAAATAGAGCGGCTAGTATTTGCCTTTTAACTGGAATTTCAATGATTTTTGGCTCGCCATATACAGTACCTAAAATGAACTACAGAACCTCTCTAGGTAAGTGAATCATTTATAAAAGTTTTAACGTTGTTCTGAATAGTACCTCGCACCCAAGGGCAACATCTTCAAAAGAACTCCACTCATCTGGATGATGACTTATGCCATTGTGGCTCCTTACAAAAATCATTCCAATATCTGTAAGCCCCCCCAATACCATCGCATCATGAGCAGCCCCGCTTGGTAATTCATAAACAGGATACTGTAATTCTTGCAGAGAATCTTTTACTGCTTTCATCACTATTGGTGAACTCATCACAGAAGATAGGGATTGAACCTGCCTAATTTCACACCCTAAATCACGGTTTGCAGCAATTGTCCGAATTGAATTATAGATTTTAGTAACCGTATTTTCACGCCGTTCATTAGATATATCCCGAACATCAAGTGTAAAATCCACTCTCCCAGGAATGACATTACTACTTCCAGGTTTTACTTCCAATTTTCCTACTGTCGCAACACTTCCGATATTGTCCAGTGCTATTTTCTCAATGGCTAATATACATTCTGCTGCAGCTGTTAAAGCATCTTTTCTCTCTTTCATCCATGTCGTTCCTGCATGCCCCGCTTCACCCATGATGGTTACTTCCGCCCATTCTCCACCAGAGATCCCCGTAACTATTCCAACAGCTAAATCTTTATTTTCTAACACTTTTCCCTGCTCAATATGTACTTCAATATAAGCTTTTACGTCATTTTTACCTAACTGAGCTTGTTCTAAAAGGTCTGGATTAATCTGATTAAAATATTCCCCTTCTAGACTGGCCTGCTTCATGGTCTCCAGATAGGAGATTCCATCTTTATCTGTTGCTGAAGCTAAATTTTCCTTTAATTTCTTCGAACCCTCTGTCCCAACCAAAGCGGTACTACCTACAAAAGCATAATCAAAACGTGCCCCTTCCTCATCTGTTAAGGAAACAACCTTTATCGTTCTTTCAGGTTGAATTCCCTTTTCCTTCAACGTACAAAGCACCTCAACACCCATTAGAACACCCATGGCGCCATCGAAACGCCCGCCAGAATTTACTGTATCAAGGTGAGAACCAATAAGAATGGCAGGTAATTCGGGATTTTTACCGATTATTTGCCCAAAGATATTCCCCGCTGCGTCCATATAAGGGGATAAATCAGCTTGTTCCAGTAGTTTCAGAAAGAATTTTCGTGCTTGGATATCATTTTGATCAAATGATGTTCGAGTGACCCCGCCATTATCTCCTTCTCCTATTTTCCCAAGGTCCATTAATTGGTTCCAAAGACGGTTTCCATCTATCGTTAAATTTAAACTCTCCATGAAATTTGCTTCCATAGGATTAAATTCTCCCTTCATTTGAATGTCCAGTATAGAGAAAATCCTGCTGTTTCCTTCCGAAAAAAAGCAGGATTCCTAATCTTTATGTTTTTATTGGTGACGAAAATTAGTATCTGCCAAAGTTAAAAGGTCTATCTCTCTAATAATTTAAGCACTGATTGAACCATTAATTTAACTCCAATTTTAATGGCATCTTCATCTACCATAAATTTCGGGTGATGCCACCCATATTTAATCCCTTTTTCTTGATTACCTGAACCAAGCCACACATAGCAGCCAGGTACTTCTTTTTGGTAAAAAGAAAAGTCCTCACCACCCATGGTTGGTTCTGCCCGTATCGTATTTTCTTTCCCAACTATTGTCTCTGCTGCTGACTGAACAATTTCTGCCACCTGGGCATCATTATAGACAGCTGGCAGCAGAAACTCATACTTAATCTCTACTTCCCCACCATGTGCTGCCACGGTATTTGTAACAAGTTGTGTAAATACCTCATATATTTTCTTTCTCACTTGTTCGTTGGAAGTTCTGACCGTTCCTTTGAGAATAGCCTTATCTGGAATGACATTATTTGTCATCCCTGCTTGGAAGGAACCAATGGTGACAACTGCCGATTCCTTAGATGAAATCGTACGGCTGACCACTGTTTGCAGCTGACTCACAACTGCACTGCCAATTACGATCGGATCAATGGTTTGCTCTGGAAGCGCAGCATGTCCGCCTTTACCTTTAATGGTTAGGGTAAAATCATCTACACTTCCCATTAAAAATCCTTCCTTCACACCTATCTGACCAACAGGAAGTTCTGGAACATTATGAAGACCGATAATTGAACTTATCCCTTCCAATAATCCTTGCTGGATCATAGATTCTGCTCCACCTTCAAATTCTTCAGCTGGCTGGAACAATATCCGAACATTCCCAGGGACTAGATCCTTCATTTCTTCTAAAATAATCGCTGCCCCAAGTGCAATTGTTGTATGAACATCATGGCCGCACATATGACTTACACCATCAATTTTTGAACGAAATGGAACATCTGCTTCTTCTTGAATGGGGAGAGCATCAATATCCGCTCGTATTGCAACCGTCGGTCCCTGTTCGATTCCCTTTACTTCTGCAGCGGTCCCAGTAGCTAAGCTAAGTGGTATTTGTTGAATCCCAAATTCATGTAACCATCCGTTTATTTTTTCGGTTGTTTTAAATTCTTGTTTACTAATTTCAGGATACATATGAAGATTCCTTCTTATTTCCACTAATTTAGGAAACCATTGTTCTACTTTATCATGAATAATTGAGGTTATTTCTACCTTTGAATCTTTCAACGTGAGGGCTCCTCCTTTCTAATATGTCCTAAAAATTCCTTCGTGCGATCATGCTCTGGATTTACAAAAATGTCTTCTGGAATTCCTTGTTCAATAATATTTCCGCCATCCATAAAGATAACCCGATCTGCTACTTCTTTTGCGAAACCCATTTCATGAGTAACTACGACCATGGTCATACCTTCCTTTGCCAGCTGCTTCATGACAGTGAGTACTTCCCCGACAAGTTCCGGATCAAGTGCAGAAGTAGGTTCATCGAATAGCATAACCGTCGGTTCCATGGCTAATGCCCGTGCGATCGCTACACGCTGCTTTTGCCCTCCAGATAAACGGTTTGGATATTCGTCCGCTTTTGCTTCAAGCCCAACTTTTTTAAGAAGCTGGATTCCTTTTTTCTTTGCTTCAGCTTTGGTCATTTTTTTCAATAAAATAGGAGCTTCTATAATGTTTTTCAAAACGGTCATATGTGGAAAAAGATTAAACTGCTGAAAAACCATTCCAATATCTTGACGAAGTTTATTCAACGCAGCCTCTTTGTTTTCTACCATTTTCCCATTAATAGTAATACTCCCACCATCAATAGACTCTAAATGATTCATACAACGAAGAAAGGTACTTTTCCCTGATCCGCTAGGTCCAATTATTACCACCACTTCACCTTGCGAGACATTTAAATCAACACCTTTTAAAACTTCTAAATCACCAAATGTTTTAATAACATTTTTGCATTTTATCATTCATAAGCACCTACCTTTTTCTCCACTTTCCCAATGATAAATGTCATGATAGTAGTAAGCACTAAGTAGATTAAACCAACTAGTAAAAAGATCTCCATATAACGGTACGTACTACTTATTATTTGCTGACCAGTTCTGAGTAAATCGTATAAAGCTATAGTTGATACGAGGGAGGATTCTTTAATTAAGGCAATAAATTCATTTCCTAGTGGGGGCAGCATACGGCGAAACGCTTGTGGTATAATAACCCGTCTCATCGCCTGTCCATAACTTAATCCAAGAGACCTTGCTGCTTCCATTTGTCCCTTATCAATCGACTGAATGGCGCCCCTAGCAATTTCCGCAATATAGGCAGCTGCATTAAGTGACAATGCGATGCAGGCGGAAACAAAAGGCGGCATCGTTAATACAGGAAATACGGAAGGGATCGCGAAATGGATGATGAATAATTGCACTAAAAGAGGAGTTCCTCGAATCACCCAAATATAAAATCTGCTAATTTGTGAAAATAATTTAGAGCTGGAAACACGGCCGAGACCGAATAGTAATCCTATAATACTTCCTGCTACTATCCCAATTACGGCTATTTCAACAGTGACCAATGCCCCCTGTAATAAGTAGGGAAGATAAGTTAATGCAAATGATAAAAAGTCCTTCATTTCCCTCTCTCCTTTTGAAAAAACATAAAAGTAAAAATAAGACGGATAAATCAGCATTCCGATTTATCCGTAACCTTTTTATTCTTTAGATTTGTCTGTTCCGAACCATTTCTTACTCACTTCTGTGTAGGCTCCGTTATCCTTCACAGTTTCTATTGCTTTTTGTAATGCTGCTTCAAGCTCGTCATCACCTTTACGTACAGCAATCCCTACTGGAAGACTTTGGAATGAACTACCTACAACATCGAAAGCATCAGGTTTAGTCGTTTTGTAGTAACGACCAACGGCTTCTGCAACAATAACTCCCTGTAAACGGCCAAGACCTAAGTCATTAAATACATCCGTATAACCATTGTATGTCTTTAATTCTTTTATTCCCTTAATCTCTTTCGCTGCACTTTCACTAGTTGAACCTAGTTGTACACCGACTATTTTCCCAGAAAGATCTTCTTTCGATTGAATCTTTTGAGGATTTCCTGATTTTACTGCAACAACTTGTCCTAATTTCATGTACTCTACAAAATCAACCTTTTGCTTTCTTTCATCTGTAATATTCATTGATGACATAATTATGTCATATCGTTTAGCGTCTAATCCTGGTAAAATTCCATCCCATGCAGTTGGTATAAATTCTACTTTCACACCAAGCTCTTTTGATATGGCGTTTGCAAGATCAATGTCAAAACCTACTAACTTGTTTTGATCATTACGGTATTCCATTGGAGGAAATGTATCATCCACAGCAATTTTAAGAACGCCTTGCTTTTTTATATTTTCAAATGTATTTCCTTCGGTTACTTTTTTACTCTGCTCACTCTTTGATTGTGCAGGTAATTTAGGCTGAGTACCACATGCAGTTGCCATTAGAGCCACTGATAAAATGATTAAAATCTGGGTGACTTTCTTCATATATTATTCCTCCATATCTCACTTTATCTCTTTACTTGTTTATCAAAGTAAAGTGTTTTATTATGTAATTCATTGTAATTTTATACATAAATAAATACAATACCTTCTAGAAATGTCCGATTAATAAAATTCTTTCAATTATTATGAATATAATATGCACTGCCTTCAAATAATGAAAGCGATACTAAAATGGCCTGCTACAACGAGTAACCATTTTTTAGAATTATTTTCCATTAGTATTAAGGCGTAAATTATTTTAAAGGTGGAGTTGGTGGCAGAATGTTGGAGTTTGCCACCAAGTTGCCACCATTGTTTCTACATACACATGTGTCGTAAATTGGTCACTACTTCCATTGACCAGAAAATGGTTAGAAAAACGGTAGTACATAATAAGATGCTTGTTTTCCTTCAGCTCAATTTTATGATTAGCTTATGAAGTAACTCCGGGGTTAAATCATTTATATTTATAAGCTTCTTTAGTTCATTTTGGACTTTTCAACCATCTCTGTACTTTTTGTGTATCGTTTTAACATATCCTTCTTTTCAAGAAATTTTGATTGTAGCTTTTTTATTACATTTCTATTTTCATTAACCGCTTCATCATAATCAACTTTTTCTATTACTTCATTCGCTAACAACTTTAGAAATTTCTTATTTTCCTTTTTCAGCTCAGCAATTTTGTTATCCCTGATTCCTATTTCTTGACTGTATCGCTACACTTTGAGTTTTGTAAGCTTCAAGCTCACTAATTTTATGTTTAATCCGTTCCAAACAAATCTGGGTGTTTGTTTCTTTGTTATAGGATGCCTCATCTACACTGGTTATCGATTCGCTGATGATAAACCCATTGGGCAGCTGGACCGCAACCATAGTGCATCTTCCAAAAGCCTTAACAACTTTAACCTGAGATTTTTCGATCATTTCATTGATATACGCTGGTACACTATGATTTATCATTAGTGCCTTTGCTTGTTGTTTCTCAATAGAGGAATAATCGGATGATGGTACAAATGCCATTTCAAAGGCTCGCATTGTTGTTTCAATGACCTCATCATTGTTGATATCCCTAACCTTCACTTTCCCATTCGCTGTGATTTCCAACAATTCAATTACAATATCTGGCGACCCTTTCACTTGGTATATCTTCAAGCTCTTTCCCTCCACCATGCCTTTTTAAATAAGCTTCCGTTAAACTAGTCTATTCAGCATGTAAAAAAGTTGTGAAACTTGAGAAAAAATTACAACCGTTCATACGAAAAAAGCCAGGCCACATCGCAAGAAGGCCTGACACTAACTAGGAATCATCGCTCTTTTTCAAATACAATCATATCTCATATTCATCATTACCTTAATAGAAAAAAGTTGGATAATGAAAATATTACCTTTGAGCAAAACATTCAAGAGAATATTTCTACTTATATCCCTAATGAACATGTTCTGCAGATCATGGATTCCCTTATGGAAAATGCCGTGAAATATTCATTTGAACCAAAAAAGATTTATACTGGATTGTCTTCAGATGGAACAAGTATTCAAATTACGGTTAGAAATAGAGGCGTGGAAATACCAAAGGATGAATTGGCTAAGATCTTTGAACATTCTTATCGAGCAAAAGCTTTGCAAAAAGATTATGTAGGCACGGGATTGGGCTTAGCTGTTGTCAAGAGATTTGTGGAATTGCATAAGGGACGGCCCTATGTTACCAGTGAAAATAATATTACTACATTTGTTGTTACTTTACCGAACAAATAAAAAAGCAAAAAATGACACAAGGAAAAAATCTTGGGTCATTTTTATTTGACATTATTCGGGGCGTGACAGGCACCTCATGTTAAAAAAATACGATTAATTTTTCAGCGTTATCTCCATCTGCTTTTTAATCCGATAACTTATGAATAGATAACTTAGAACAAAAGCCGTAAACAGCATAACTCCTAAAATCTCATAATCAAGTTCAGCCCATGGGAAGAAGAACGTAAATGCTTGGTAAAAGGAAACCCCGTAGGCCAAAACCACAATCACCCAGCCCATTACACGGGAAGCGGATTGTCCTAATCGATTGCTTTCTTTTAACAAGCGAAAGGCGACGATGGAATCTAGGGTGTCTGTAATCATCATCCCTAGCATAAAGATGATCCCTAATAAAACTGGCATATAACTTGCCGTATTACCTGCAGCAATCGCCCACATCGATGTTTGACTAACCGTTTCCGCCGCCAATGCGAATAATCCGCCAATCAGAATCACAAAAAAGGGATTCGTCGTTTCTTTCAACATCTTCGGCAGGAACTTCCCCTTAATTCCGCTAACACGAAAATCTTCATTTTCCGTCGATTTTTTCCGCAAAAGATTAAAAAGATTTAAGGTACCAATTGCGAACAGGGATAGAGTTGAAAACCAAGTCACCAGTGTATTCACGAGATCCGGTATTGTAAAACTCTTCATAAAAATCCCTAAGATCGCCGCGATGATGGTTACAACTAACCCGTGCCCAAAGGAGAAGAGCAAACCAACCCAGCGAGCAATCGAACTATTCAAACGCCCGTTATAACGGGTCAATCCATCAATACATGCCAGATGATCGGCATCCAATCCATGACGCAGCCCTAGCACAAATACAAGAAGAATTAACGAAATAGTTTCCATAAATCAATCCTCACTCTCTAATAAACTTTCTTTCCTGATTTCCCCATTCCTCATAAAATAGTAAATTCTCAAGAGTTCTTCTTTTCTCCCAATTCGCTTGCTCTAGAATTCTTTTCCCTGCTTTCATAATGAAATATATTTATAGGAACACCCTTGAAAGCGAGTGACATTTCCCTAAATAAGTGTGAAACCACCTCATCACCGTTTGGAAGATTTCCATCTAGTAAAATTCCCGCGACCGTTCCACTGTGGGCGACAACGATTCCGCCCTGATAGCGATAGGCCAGCTGATCTAATAGTGGAAAAACAGGCTTAGGCAATATTTTTTGATTCACCCGTGCACTGAGGGTTGCTGCCTCCCCAATATAAGTTAAATTTTTCTCCTTAAACCCTTTTGTAACCAGATCATAAGCTTTAATAAATTGCTGTTGATCGTTCTGGCTGTACTCTTTCGGAACTTCATTAAATTCAATTGTGTTGATCATACCCCCAAGGTCGATACCAACGAGGATGAATGGGGGTAAGGCCCCAAAGCTTTCAATCAGCTGACCGTGAATATAGTCATAGACCACGACTTCCTCATACATTACCCCATCGGTAGGTTCCACTTTTGCGGCAATCATCGAGATCATTTCATTTGTGAGCGGAAGACTATAGCTGTCAGCAATTGCTCTTAATGCAGCAACAATATCTGCTGAACTGCTGGCCAGACCTTTACCAACTGGGATATTAGAGCGTATCTCGAGATCCCCGCCGCCCTTTACCCCAAACAGTTGGAATAACCATTCCCCTGCTCTTTGAGCTTTTACTTTTGAGTCTGCCACTCTTATTCCCTTAACGATTGGATCTGGAATAAACCTAGCCTCACTTCTTAAACTCGATATCGGCAGGGTGATTAAATAACGGCGATCACCAATGATTCCTTGGACCAATTCTCCAAATGTTCCATTGCAGCTTCCTTTTCCTAGTTTCATATAATTAGACTCCCAAGGCTTTAAAATCGGATTGGCTCACTTTCCGGGGACATTGGCTCATTTTGAAACTGTCGGGCCGTCAGTAAGTCGCCGCCATGTCCTAATTTTTCAATGTAGACCCTTAAAACTCAATTCCCTTCACGGCAGGAATTCCTTCATTATAATAGTGCTTAACGGGCTTCATTTCGGTTACTAAATCAGCGCAAGTGATGATCTCCTCTTTGGCAGACCGTCCGGTAATGACCAGATGCATCCCCTTGGGGCGCTGCTGAATCAACTCCAGTACTTCTGTCAACGGAAGGACATCGTCAATCGGGAATTTATCAATCGCGAGCGCATTATTCAGTTCATCTAAAATGACAACATCGTAGCCGCCAAACAGTACCTTTTCTTTCGTTAACGCCCACGCTGTTTTTAGTGCTCCCCGATGTTCCTCCGGTGTCTTCGTCCACGTAAAGCCGACTCCTGTCTGCACGATTTCAATCCCCAATTTCTCGAAGGTAATTTTTTCTCCATACGTTCGATCAGGTGATTTGATAAATTGAATCATGAGCACCCGTTTTCCCCGGCCGGCGGCACGGACAGCGAGCCCAAGGGCTGCCGTCGTTTTCCCTTTTCCATCACCGGTATATACTAATGTAAGACCACGTTTTACTTTGTTTTCTGTTACCTCTTCCATCCGCTTCACTCCTCGTTACAGCCAGACTGTTTTTTCTTCAAAGGATGTACGAGCCGGCACTTTCGCCTTTTTTAATACTTCTGGATCGGGATAACCGATAAACAAATTTCCGATAATTTTCTTGTTTTCAGGTGATCCAATAAACTCAACCATTCGTTGGTCGCGAACAAGTCCGACGCCCCTTGTCCGCCAAACCAGCCCTAGTCCCAATTCTTTGGCGGCAAGCCACATCGAATGGATCGCGCAGCATACGGCATATTCATTGTCGGCAGAGGCCTCTTCATCTTCTTGAACGATGTCGGCTGTAACGACAATATGAACCGGTGTGGTTTTCAGCACTTTTAAGGAGCTTTCGATTAAATTTGGTTTGGTTGGAAAGCGTTCCTGTAAATATTCATAGGCCAACGCCTCATATCGTTTTTTAGCTTCGCCTTTGATGACATAAAAGCTCCATGGTTCCCGCATCCGGTCATTCGGTGCCCATGTCGCTGCTTCTAATAAGCTGTGAATCTTTTCGTCTTCGACCTCTCGTGCCGCATAATCACGGATTGCTCTTCGATTTTTGATTTCCGCTATAATCGACATCTTAGTCCCTCCCTAATCCTACTTCTTGTTTTTCTTCTGCTTCTTGAAACCAGCGTAATTTCTCGCGCAGGCCGACCACATCACCCACCAGAACAATCGCCGGATGAGTAATCCCAGCTTCAAGGACCCGGACTTCGATATCCTTTAAACTTCCGGTCACCGTCTTCTGCTTGGCCGTCGTCCCCCATTGGATAATGGCGGCTTTCGTATCAGGGCTTTTTCCGTTCTCGATTAATCTCGAAACAATATAGGGTAAATTCCCAATTCCCATATAAAAGGCAATCGTATCGATTCCTTGAGCGAGGGCTGGCCAATTTAATTGATCCTCATCCTTTTCCGCTCGGCTGTGGCCAGTGACGATCGCGAAGGAGGAAGCATAAGCGCGGTGGGTCACCGGAATTCCGGCATAAGCAGGCGCTGCAATACCAGCTGTAATCCCCGGCACCATTTCATAGCGGATCCCATGTTCCGCGAGAATTTCCGCTTCTTCACCGACACGGCCGAAAATACAGGGATCGCCTCCTTTTAATCTGGTGACAGTCTTGCCCTGACTGGCTTTTTCAATTAACAGCTCGTGAATTTGATCTTGAATGATCTGATGTCTTCCTGGCTCTTTGCCGCAAAATATCAGCTCTGCCTCCGCCTTTGCATATTTCAGCAGTTCCTCATTTACCAAGCGGTCATATAAAATCACATCCGCCTGCTGGATACACTCCATCCCATAAACCGTGATCAGCTTAGGGTCTCCTGGTCCAGCACCAACAAGATACACTTTTCCATTTGTCATCTTCTCGCTCCTTTCCTAAGTTACTCATTTGAAATTCCGGCCGATGCAAAGGTGGCCATTTCTTTCAACATTAAGGCCGCTGATTGTAAGATAGGAAAAGCCACTGCTGCCCCGCTCCCTTCGCCTAGCCGCAAATCTAAATCAAGTAGTGGCTTCTTGCCTAATAACTGCAGTGCAATTTCATGTCCAGGCTCGACGGAACGATGACCGACCATCATATAATCCGCTGCTGTCTCACAGATTTCCCTTGCCAAAAGAGCTGCTATTGTGCAAATAAATCCATCAACCAATATCGGGATCCGGTTCGCAGCGGCGGAGAGCATTGCACCGGTCATACCGGCTATTTCCAAACCGCCAAGTTTAGCTAAGATATCGATTGGATCCTTCCGGTCAGGGTTTCTTTCCTTCAGTGCCCGTGTGATGACCTCTTGCTTATGACGGATTTTTTCTGTGGGAATCCCTGTTCCTCGGCCGACGAGTGCACCGATGTCCTGCCCGCTTAGAACCGCTGCGATCGCACTGCTTGGCGTCGTATTGCCAATCCCCATTTCACCAACAATTAGGCATTTGATTCCCTGTTGAATCATCTGTTCCGCCCGTTCATAGCCAACGGCGATGGCTTGTTCGGCCTCTTCTCTTGTCATTGCATCCTGCTGGCAAAAATTATTCGTTCCATAGCGAATTTTCCGATTTACAAACCCGTCGGCCTCAATATCTGCTGCGACACCGATATCGACCACTTCAAACATAGCCCCGATTTGCCGGCTAAAGACATTGATGGCCGCACCGCTGTTTAAAAAGTTCATAACCATTTGCACAGTTACTTCCTGCGGAAAAGCGGATACCCCTTCTTCGACCACGCCATGATCAGCGGCAAACACGATCACTCCAGGTGGTGACACGACCGGAAAGGCTTCAGATGTCATTTCCGCCAGTTGAATCGCTAATTCCTCTAATCTCCCCAAACTGCCCGGAGGTTTGGTTAACGTATCGATATACTCACGAACTTGCTGCCCCATTTCTCTATCGAGAGGCTGAATGGCTGTTTTTACGCTATTCATTGGGTGATCCCCCTTTTTTGATAATCCTTCATTAATTGTTCAATGACATCGAGTTTTACATGTTCCCTAACATGTTCTGCCAGACGGTCAAACGCTTCTTCCCTCAGTTGGTTAAAAGATGGGCGCTTGTGGATGGGCTCCAACCCCTTTTTGCGTCGGATCTGATTAAGCAATTCCTCGCGAAATTCATCATTATGAAATATCCCATGAAAATAAGTGCCAATGATGGTTTCGTCTGAAGAATGACAGCCATCCCATTTTTCATTCGTAAAAATAAGCCCTTGGGACGCTCCTGTCGCAAAGGTTTCACCCATATGAATCTCGTAACCTGTCACATGGAAATTTTTTCCGAAAAGATGCAACATCCCATTTGATAAGATCGTCGTCTTTTCTTTCGTAATGGTCGTTTCAATTGGCAGTAACTGAAGACCTTTGATTTCTTGAAGGAGCGACTCGATCGCCAACGGATCCCCAATTTTATCACCGAGCATTTGATAGCCGCCGCAGATTCCGAAAAGAACGGTGTGTTTCTTTCTCTGTAATTCTGCTATTTTTTGAGCGATGCCGCTCTTTCTTAAAAACAGCAAATCTTCAATTGTATTCTTGCTGCCTGGGAGAATCACTAAATCTGGGTCGTGTAATTGATCCGCTCTCGTTATAAAACGGACATGACAATCGGGCTCGGCAAAAAACGGGTCGACATCGGTGAAATTGGAGATTTTCGGATACTGGATCACCGCGATATCCAATTCTTTTTCGGTATTTTGAGTGGAGGTATATTGATTTAAAATCACGGAATCCTCGGCATCAATATTTAAATTTTCCAAGTAAGGAATCACGCCGAGAACTGGTTTACCTGAATACTCCTCAAACCACGTTAATCCCGATTCTAGCAGGCGGATATCGCCGCGGAATTTATTGATAATCACGCCTATCACTCGGTCGCGGTCCGCTGGTTCCATCAGTTGAAGGGTTCCTACTAAACTAGCAAACACTCCGCCTTTTTCGATATCCCCAATCAGGATCACAGGGGCACCCGCCATTTTGGCGACCCGCATATTGACCATTTCCCGATCATTGAGATTAATCTCGGCCGGACTGCCTGCCCCTTCAATGACCATCCGTTCATAATTTTGGGACAGGGTGGAGAGTGATTGTTGAATCAGCGTCAATCCCGTTTGAAAGAATTCCCGGCGGTACCTTCCTGCTTCCATATTCTTATATGGTTTACCATGGACGACAATTTGGGATTGGTTATCCCGGTTCGGCTTTAGTAGAATCGGGTTCATATCGGTGGTTGCCTGAATCCCTGCGGCTTCGGCCTGAACTCCCTGTGCTCTGCCGATTTCTTTTCCGTCCACGGTGATATAGGAATTTAACGCCATATTTTGTGATTTAAACGGAACCGTTTTATATCCGTCCTGGGCGAATATCCGACAAAAGGCTGTCACGACGACACTTTTGCCGACATCCGAATTAGTACCTTGAAACATAAGTGGTAGAGCTTTAACCATTTTCTTTGAACTCCTTACATTTCTTCACCCAATTTTCCACAAGCTCGGGGCATGAGCCAAAATGAAAATGGGTATAACCTGCAATTAAATTCCCTTTCCGATAGCCCTCCTGCTTAAACCCACGCATTCCTTTCGTTTGATAGGCCGGGTCAAAATCCGTTCTAGGATGAAAGGTAGAGTAGTGAAATTCATGGCCTCTTGCACTCAGATTTCCTGCTAACAAGAAATTTTCTCCTTCTGCAGTGATTTCACGGTATCCCAAAGCCGCTAGTTTTGTCTGCATTTTCACCTTTCCGGGAATGATCCCGACCATTTTGTAACTCGTTTCATCCGTTGTTTCCAACGATTCGGTTAAGTACATAAACCCGCCGCATTCTGCCAAGGTTGGCAGTCCTTTTTCAATGGCCGTTCTAATCGAGTTGTTTACCTCTGTCTGTTTGGTCAGCTCTTCCGCAAATTCCTCTGGAAACCCGCCGCCGATATACAAGCCATCGACTTGTTCCGGCAGGCATTCACCCTTTAATGGAGAGAACTCGATCAGCTCGGCTCCGGCGGCTGCTAACATGTCGAGGTTCTCCTGATAGTAAAAATTAAAAGCGGCATCTCGTGCGACTGCAATTTTTACAGTTACCTGCTCTGCTCTCTTAAACTGGGATTCTTTTACCTTTAAAGGGGAGGCTTTCGCCAGCTCATATAAAGAATCTACATCGATGGTTTCAAGCACCAAATCACCAAGCTGCTCAAAAAATGGATTCAATTCTCCCCGTTCAACGGAGGGTATCAACCCTAAATGCCGTTCCGGAATCGAGAGTTCCTCGTTTCTTTTCAAATAGCCAAGGACGGGAATCCCGCATTCTTGCTCAATCGCGGTTTGGACGATTTTAAAATGGCCTTCGCTCCCAACCCGGTTAGCGATCACCCCGACAATATTGGCTTCCGCCAGAAACGTTTGAAATCCCTTGACGATGGCCGCCGCACTTCGGGCCATACTGGCACAATTCACGACCAAAATGACCGGACTTTCGGTGATGAGACTGATTTCAGCTGTCGAGCCCGTATTGTTAAGTGGATTTTTCCCATCAAAGAATCCCATTACCCCCTCGATAACGGAAATATCCGCCCCAACACTTGCGCGATTGACAATCTCTTTGACCATCTCGTGGTTGAGCATCCAGCTGTCAATGTTTCTTGACGTTCTTCCCGTGACGGCCGTATGATAGGTCGGGTCGATATAATCTGGACCGCATTTAAAACCCTGGACTGTATAACCCTTTTTCCTTAAAGCAGACATCAGCCCAATGGTTAGGGTTGTTTTCCCAACACCGCTGCCTGTCCCTGCAATTACAAGTCGGCGACTAGACATTCTATTTCCCTCCTCATCAATAGGGAATCACCGCTACTGATATGGTGACATTACCTGATTTCTTTTTCATCAACGCTAATTTTTCTGCACCGCTGTACAATAAGGCGGCTGGCTCACTGACACCGTACGCACCGGTATATTTAAAAACCGTTTCAGAAGGGTCCTGAAGTTCAATGGTATTCAATTCAGCTGGTGTGTAATAAATAAAATCCCAGCGGTTTTTATTCACCACTTCGAGCAGCCCCGCTTCATCCTTTTTTAGATCAATCGTGCAAACCGCTTTGACACTTTTTTTCGAAAACCCTAATTCCTCAAGCGTTTCGTCGATCACTGCTTCGATTTCAGCACGAGTGGTCCCGCGGTTGCAGCCCATTCCAAGGACAATCACCTTTGGTCGATATAAAACACCATTATGTAAAATCTCCGTTTCGTCCTCGGATAAATTCCGATGGGTTACTACTAGGGCTGCATCCGGCTTTGCGGCCAGCGCTTCTTGGATTGATGAATACGGCTGAATATTTCCCGGGAGCGGGCGGCCATATGGCCACCAGCCTTTTTCACCTGACTCCTGGACCACGGCAATTTTTTCTTCATTCACAACCGAAGCGCTAACGGGCGTCAGCTTTTCAGCCGAGTCCCAAATCCAGCCAAACCGTTTTCCGAACAAATCAACCGCAATCGTTTCCTGTACATCTGAAGCGGTGGTAATAATGGGACGGGCCAGTAGGGCGGCCGCCACTTCTTTCGTTAGTTCATTGGCACCGCCGATATGGCCTGACAGTACGCTGATCACATGTTCACCCTTATCGTCGATAACGACAACGGCAGGATCTGTTTTTTTATCCTTTAAAATAGGCGCAATCATTCGGACCACGGCTCCAAGGGAAATGATGATGATCAGCCCCTTATAGGCCTCGAAAAGAGAGGGCAGAAGAAGGCGAACGCTTCCGGTGAATAGCTGGATATCCTTGTTCCGCTCATCTCCTTTTTCAAACTTCGCCATATAGTACACATCGGCATGTTGAAACGAATGTCCCAGCTTGCGGGCCAGTTCGACCCCATGCTTTGTAATCGCAACAACGGCATAGTCACCCTTCTGCTGAATGACCGCCTTTTGCGCTTCCTGAAGCTCGATCATTACGAGTCCACCCCCCGGCGAAATCCATGTGTAAATGTTTTGTCATAGAGCTTGGAACGATAATCTTGTTCGTGAATGTTTTCATCTAGCGCCCAGCCGGCTAAGATCATCGCCTGTTTACGAATCCCATTCGTCCTCATATCTTCGTCCAAGCGTTCCAGTGTGGTCCGGACAATTTTTTGATCTGGCCACGAGGCTTTATAAACGACCGCAACAGGGGTATCCTTGCTCCAGCCAGCCCCGGTCAATTCCTTGACAAGCTTTTTCGTTAACGTCGCACTTAAGAAAAGCGCAATCGTGCAATGATGTTTGGCTAAATCCGCCAGCTTTTCAAATTCTGGCACAGGTGTCCTGCCTTCAGCTCTTGTCAGGATTACGGTTTGCGTTAAATCAGGAATCGTCAGCTCGGCTTGCGCGGCCGCGGCGGCTGCAAACACAGAGCTCACACCCGGAACAATCTCAACTTCGATTCCTTTCTTCTTTAACAAGACGATTTGTTCCATAATCGCCCCATAGACAGCCGGATCGCCCGTGTGGACACGAACGACCTTTTTCCCTTGCTGGATTCGGTCAGCCATGACGTTGACCATTTCTTCTAAGTGCATCCCGGCGGTTTTTAATATTTCGGCGGAAGGTTTCGCTTTGGCAATTAAGTCTTCGTTTACAAGAGAATCTGCATAAAGAACGACATCTGCCTGCTTAAGATGTTGAAGACCTTTTACCGTGATTAAATCAGGATCGCCTGGTCCGGCACCAATGATATAAAGCTTCATTTTCTCACCACCATTAATGTTAAGTATTCAAGCTCCGCTCCGTCGAGCTCATCTGCCCGCCAAATAATCTCCTCATCCGATGTTACCTTTGTGACGACTGAAGCCTTGTCAAGCAAATCTAAATCACGTAATACTTCAAGCATTAAATCAATCACCTTCGCCACTTTTATAAAAATGACACAATCATTGTCTTGAATGACTTTTTTCATGGTTTCATAGTCATCGCGTGCTGGAACAATCGCCACATGCTCATCCCCATCTGCCAATGGAATTCCCAGCCTAGAAGCCGCCCCATTGATGGACGAAATCCCCGGAACGACTTCAATCGGAACCTGCGGATACTTTTCCTGCATCAAACGCATCATATGAATAAACGTGCTGTATAAAAGAGGATCCCCTTCAGTTACAAAAGCGACATCCTTTCCCTCCTGCAGCTTCGCCCATACATTTTCCACTGTTTCCGTCCATTTTCTTTCCAATGTGGCTGGATCCTTTGTCATCGGAAAGACAAGGCCCAGCATTTCTTTTTCGTTCGATTGAAAATAGACATCAATGATTCGATGGGCATAGCTTTTACTGCCCTTTTGTTTTTTCGGATAGGCAATCACTGGTGATTCCTTTAATTTACGAAATGCCTTAACGGTAATGAGCTCTGGATCCCCCGGGCCAACCCCAAGGCCGTATAATGTACCTAACATGTTTACTCCCCTTCCTTGCGCCATGCTTCTATTATGTAAATCGGATTTAATGCATCAAATCTTGTCAGATTCAAAATGGGCTTACTTCTGGATATTTGCGCAAGAGTAATGTTCGTCTCATATCCCCGTTCTTTAAACGCAAGCATCGCTTCGGAAAGATTTTCAATCGTGACGGCATTTAAGACAATGCGTCCAGACGCTTTCAAGCGGCTGCAGCAAATATCCAAAATGTCTTCCATCCCGCCTGCCGTCCCGCCAATAAAAACCGCATCCGGATCTGGGAAGGTATCTAATCCCTCTGGTGCTTTCCCGTGAACAAGTGTTGCATCCACACGGAACTTGGCTAAATTTTGCTTACAGTTTTCCAAGTCGCCCTCGTTCTTTTCGATGGCAAACACTTGTCCTTCCCTGGCGATTTTCGCTGCCTCAATCGCTACAGAACCTGTGCATGTGCCAATATCCCAAACCGTACTGTCTTCCTTTAACCTTAGGGCACTTATGCTTAGTGTGCGAATTTCCTTTTTGGTAATTAAGCCCTTATCCGGTTTGCGCTGAAAAAACTCCGCATCGTCAATGCCGATCGGCCAATGCGGGCTTTCTCCCTTTTTCTTGAGAATCACCACATTGAGCGGTGAAAACTCTTCATCCTTCATTTCAACAAGGGTAAACCAGTGGTATCGTTCCTTGTCACTGCCAAGGTTCTCTCCCACAAACGCCTCATATTCAGTCATGCCAAAGGAAAGCAAATACTGAGCGATTTTATTTGGAGAATTTTCTGTGTCGGTTAAGATTGCGACCGTTTTTTTTCCATCCACCCGCTGTGCCAGCCCTTTTATACTCCTGCCGTGAACGCTGGTAAAATAAGCATCCTGCCATCTTTCTTTCATTCTGGCAAAAGCAAGCTGGATCGAACTTAAATAAGGATAAATTTCCAAATCGATTTTAGAAGATAGATAGCTTCCAATTCCATAGAACAACGGGTCTCCGGAAGCTAGAATCACTACGTTTCTCGTCTCTGACTGCAACCGTTCGACGAGTGAAGAAAGCCCGCCTTCAATCGCGATGTTTTCGCCGGCGAATTCAGGAAAAAAAGAAAGCTGTCTCTTTCCTCCTATTAATATTTCACTTTCATTAATCCACTTTTCGTACATCGGGAGCAGGCTCACTTTGCCTTCGTCCCCAATGCCGATCATTTTAATTGATGCCACTCTTACACACCGCCTTTCCTAACAATTCCCCCTTCATGGTATAAAGGGTCGTATCTATATCGATCCCGCCATCGACTTCCTTTAACGCAGCAAGGCAGCAATGGTCGCTTAGCATTTCGAAAAAGGAAAGATGGCCCTGTGCTGTCATCATATCGCCAACCTGTGATGCCGTATTGGCCGTTCGAATATCTTCGACCAGAGCGGCATCCGCACCGGTACGGCTTGCCACCTCCGCTAAAAAATTAAAATCTACCGGGGCGCTTTTCGAGTGGACCATCATGATCCCCATTGCCACCTTTGAGAATTTCCCCATCATGCCGACCATCGACACTCTTTTTACCCCTTGCTTCTTGCATTGTTTAAGGGTAAACCCGACAAAGTCACCCATTTCGATAAAAGCTTCCTCAGACAGCTCGGGGAATTGCTTCATGGCATTTTTCTCGCTTCGCCCGCCTGTTGTAATGACAACGTGCTCGCAGCCACTGGCCCGGGCAACGCTAATAGCCTGGATGATGCTGGCCTTATAAGCGGCTGTGGAAAAAGGAACGACAATCCCGCGGGTTCCGAGGATAGAAATCCCGCCAATGATTCCTAAGCGACCATTGAGTGTTTTTTTGGCAATTTCTTCACCGGCTGGTACGGAAATGACGATCTTTATGCCTCTTGTAATCCCAAATTCTTTTAAGACACCTTCGGCCGTCTCACGGATCATCCTGCGGGGAACGGGGTTAATCGCGGCCTCGCCAACAGGAACGGGCAATCCGTCCTTTGTGACCCGGCCAACTCCAATTCCCCCGTCAAGGACGATACCTGGTTCATCGAGCCATGACACGGTGGAAACGATTAAGGCCCTGTGGGTGGCATCCGGGTCATCCCCCGCGTCTTTAATCGTACTGGCGGTAGCCGTTTGTTCCGTCACCTCAGAGCTTTCTATCTGAAAGGTTGCAAACCGCTTGACGGGCAAGTAAATGGTCGATTCTGTTTGCGGCTCACCGGTTATTAATGCCGTTAGCGCCGCTTTTGTTGTCGCCGTTGCACAGGCCCCTGTCGTATATCCTTCCCGCAGCTTTCCTTTTGGTACTTCCTGCATAGGTTATCCCCGTTCAGCCATAATGGAAATGGCGTTTAATGCAGCAACAGTCACGGTACTGCCGCCTTTCCTGCCAATATTGGTGATGAATGGGATATCGAGCTTGGCTAATTCTTCTTTTGACTCAGCGGCGGAAACAAACCCAACTGGCAGACCAATGACAAGACCTGGTTTCGCTTCTCCTTCTTTAATCAGGCGGATGAGTTCGAGTAAGGCGGTTGGGGCGTTCCCGATGGCAAAAATGCCGCCGTCCGCTTCTTTGATCGCTTTTCGCATCGAAATAATTGCCCGTGTGGTATTTAACCGTTTGGCTTCTTGTACCACATCCGGGTCAGAAATATAGACCTTGATTTCTCCGCCGAATTTTTGAATTCGCGCTTTATTAGCCCCGCTTTGAATCATTTGAACATCGGCAACTACCATTTTCCCGCTCCGAATCGCGCGAATGCCGGACTGAATAGCGTCAGGATGAAAGAGGACGCTTTTCCCGAGTTCAAAATCAGCGGATGCATGGATGATGCGCTGGACAATCGGATATTGCTCCTCGGTAAACGGGTGCTCCCCAATTTCTTCATTAATCATTTCAAAACTTCTTCCTTCGATCTGTTCCGGTTGGACGGTTAACGGTTTAAATTCGGTACGAAAATCCATTTCTCTCACTCCTGTATTTAAAATGATTGTTCTGTTGTGACGGTTGGTGTGGAACCAATCCTTTTATCTAATTCTGCGATGACATCAATAAAATTAGCATAGACGGTGACATAATTCAGTTTCGGGCGGCCAATAAGGATGACCTCAATCCCCAGTTCCTTGGCCGCTTCCACCTTTTCATCGACCGATCCGACTTTCCCGCTCTCTTTCGTCACCATTAAGGTCACGCCATATTGCTTATATAGGGCTTTGTCGAACTCTTTTGAAAATGGTCCCTGGATCGCAACAATATTTTTCTGCAGCAGCCCTAGCTGCTCACATTTTTCCATATTATCCACACGAGGCAGCATCCTGGCGATCAAGCGGATGTCCGGGTTTCCTAATAGTTTTTCTGTGAAAATTTGAAGCGTCTTGCTGCCAGTCGTCAGCATCACCACGCCTTTTTTGGTTAATGCAAGCTCCGCTGCTTCCTCGTAGCTTTCGACGACTGTCATGTTGTCATATTGGAAAGTTTGTGACTCCCGTTCATACCGGATATAGGGGATTCCCGCCGTTTGGGCCGCCTTGATAGCGTTTTTCGAAGCTTCTTCCGCAAACGGATGACTGGCATCGACAACCGTTAGAATCCCTTTTGTGTCAATCAACCCCACCATGTCTTCATCCGTTAATCTTCCTACTTGAACAGGTATCCCTGACTCCCTTAATTCAACCGCTGCATTTTCTGTGACAACGGAGGCCAGGAGATCGAAGCCCTCCTTTTTTATTTCTAAAGCAAGGGCTCGTGCATCACTTGTACCGGCTAATACGAAAATCATCCTCTATCTCCTGCCTTTTTGCTCTGCATGTTCGTGATCATGGTGATGGTCGTGGTCATGGTCATGGTCATGATGGTCATGGCCGTGATGATGATCGTGATCATGATCATGGTGGTGGTGATGATCGATATGTTCCATTACATTGAGACGGTATTGGCAGGTATCGCAGTTCATCTTCACCTCATCACGGAGGGCTTCTTCCACCCGATCGATTAAAATCGTCTGTAATTTTGGATGATAACCAAAATAGTCAGCCAACAGAAATTCAACCGCGGAATATTGATTTTGAATAGGAACCATCATATCTTCTAACCGTTTAATCAGGATGCCGGTGAATAGAAAGTAAGGCAGGATTACCACTTTTTTTGCTCCAAGCTTAATACAGCGCTCAATCCCTTCGTTCACAAGGGGATTGGTCACCCCCATAAAAGCAGGTTCGACGATTTTATAGTTTGTTTTTTCCCATAGTAATCTAGCAATTTTATATAAATCACTATTCGCATCGGGATCGCTTCCGCCCCGTCCTAACAAAAGGACAGCCGTATCGTCTTCGATGGATTCTAAATTCTCGCCAATTTCCATTAATCTCGTTTTTAGAATTTCAAATGTTTCCTCATGAACACCTATTGGCCGGCCATAAGTAAATTGAACAAGTGGATATTTATTCTTTGCCTCATCAATAGCTGCTGGAATATGAATTTTGGAGTGTCCTGCTTGTAAGAGCATGATTGGAATCACGACAATATGGTCGGCTCCTTTCTCCACACACAGATCGATTCCTTGATTAACGGTTGGTCGTTCAAATTCTAAAAAGCACGTCTCAACCAGGAAAGAATCGTCCCAAGTCTTTCTCATCTCACCGATGAACTCGCGAACCTGCTGATTTCCCTCTTGATCTCTGCTCCCATGCCCCACAAATAAAATTGCTTTCAAAATATTTCCTCCCCTTTGTTTGTAAATGCCTACCTGCCAATTGACCTAGACTTCTTCCCATTACTCCCCGCAAACAGCCGCTTCGATTTTAAGGTTAGGTGTGATATCCTGGTACACAAAACCTTGAACCTCTTTGACCCGTTTAAAAAATTTATAGAAACGTTCATTTGGATAGGCCTTTTGTTTGTACTCTTGAACAATCCCCTCTATGACCCCGACAATTTGGTCCGGTGCGATTCCTTCCGCTACGATTTGGCCGGGATGTGCCGTTCTTCCGGCTACCTTTGCCCCTAAAAATAAATCAAACGCTCCCTTACGGTAGACAATGCCAATATCCTCTTTTACGGCTCCATAACAGGCCATGCCGCAGCCATTCACACCTAGTTTCAATTCTTTGGGGAGTTCAATGCCGCCAAGTCTTTCCTGCAGCTCATCGGCATAAGGGATGGAATCCTTCTTTTCTCCGTCACAAAAATCACAGGCTTTTACGGTTAATACGTCACCAACAGGAGCAATCAAAAAGTTGGCCGCCGCTAGTTTTTCAACAATCTCATCAGGCTTTGAGGTTAAAATTTGCAGCTTCATAAAATGGTCTTGTGTGTATTCCATGACACCTTCTTCTCCGACAATTTCGGAAAGAATGACCATTTGAGTCGCGGTAAATTTTTTATTGGCGACTCCAGGGCTGACCGCTACCTCAAAAATAGATTGAAAATCTTGCTTCACCAATAAACCTTGGGATGGTCCATCGTTCTCACCAAGGATCATTTGCAAGGCTTCCTCGGCCAGCTCTCTTGGCGACTCTTTCACTGAGGTTGGGGTGACTAGTTCCTTGTTTACCGGTGTTACATCTTCCATTTGCTCCAGTGCCCATGGTTCGGCTTCCTTTTGCAGTCGCTGATGCGGTTTCAACGGCTGAATTGCCTGATTTAATGTATACTTCCGCTGATAACCGCGCGGAGTGATGATCAAGCCGTCGTAGAAAAATGTGGAAGAGTTGCCAATTAAAACGGTGGTTAACATGCCAATTTCATGTTCGAGCATCTCTTGTAAATTGGTTAAGACGATCTTTTGACTATCACGGTAAGCACTCTTTACCAATCCTACAGGGGTTTCTGGCGAGCGATATTTTAGTAGAATTTTTTGAGCTTCCATGATCTGCCGTGTTCTTCTCCCGCTTTTTGGATTATATAAAGCAATCACAAAATCAGCTTGAGCGGCCGCTTCGATTCGTTTCTCGATTATGCTCCAAGGTGTCAAATGGTCACTTAAGCTGATCGTACAGGCATCATGCATGACCGGCGCGCCTAATAAAGAAGCACAGGAGTTGATGGCAGAAATGCCAGGTACCACCTCCACTTCTACCCCTGAGTCTTTTTTCCAGCCTTTTTCGATTAGCACTTCGTAAACCAGTCCTGCCATTCCATATACACCGGCATCACCGCTTGAAATGACGGCTACCGTGTAACCGAGTTCGGCCTGTTTCACTGCCTCCTGGGCCCGGCTCACTTCTTCTGTCATTCCTGTGCTGATGATTTGCTTTCCAGCTATTAATCCCTTGATTAAATCAACGTAGGTTTTGTAGCCGATGATGATATCACTTTCTTCGATGGCTTCTTTTGCCCGTCCGGTGATATGTTTTTCATCACCGGGGCCAAAACCAATAACTAATAATTTGCCTTTCACACTATTACGCCACCTTCCAAAATTTCAAACTAGAATCCAGATACTATCCGCTGTTAAATCTTTTCTTTAACAGCTTTTTGTACTCCTTCGATGCATTCCGACCCTTCTGGCTGTATGAATCCTTCTTCGGAATATTCATAGATCGCATGCTCCTGAAGGCAATGACCTTCCGCCAGATGACGCCTTACAATCGTAGCTCCCACTTCTGGCGTCACGTTTTTATACCAGGTCCCGTCTGGATAAACGATAGCAACGGGAGCGTCCTTACATCTCCCATTGCATCTCGTTCTTGTTGTATGTACGAGTGAATCTAAGTTTAAATTGGTGATTTCATTCCGAATCGCTTGTGTCGCTTCCTCCCCACCCTTTCTCATACAGCTGCTGCCGTTGCAAATGAAAACATGGTGTTTCGTCCCTTGTAAATTCCAAGTAGTCATGTCACACTCTCCTTTTCGTTTTTTACGTAAAAAAAGCACCCCTATGGACATAGGGGTGCAGAATATATACACACAAAAAAATAGCGGTGTATGATCAGCACTTCTACCTATGTTCCCGTAGGTTGATGGAAGTTATTAGGTAAAGGCAGGTCTCCTGACTTAGGTTCATCATTCCATTGCGTCTTCCCGAATTCCTTCAGTGACATCTGCAATGAACTCCCCATACAGTGGCGGGTACCGTGACGGATTTAAACCGTACTTCCCAATTAAGCACATATTCGTGCACCTATCCTAATCTATTCAATTGTTAAAATGGCTTGTTCCTTCTAAAGCTAAACTATGAGAATTAAAAATGATTTAGAATCATCAAAACGAAAAAAATCCGTTCAACATTAGTTGAACGGATAAAACGTCAGCACAAAGAAAGTTAATAAATAATCCTTTTTGTCCAAACGTTCCATCTTCTCAACCCCCGAAGAAATCGAAACTTAAAAAGCTAAGACAGGTCTCCTGACTTGTGTTTCTTCCTACTTTAGACCCTTCCCGAATCGTCAATAAATAAACGGTCCAGTGGTTTGTCTATTTCGTCCACACTTACAGTTGCGGGGACAGTTCTGGCCTTTCACCAGATTCCCTATTAAGCCCTAAGGCATCTTAACTAATAGTTAACAAATTCATATGTAATTTTAAGAGATAATAATTATACTAGTCTAACAAATAGAATATTTCAAGTGCTTTTTTAATTCCCTTATATTATTTTAGGGGATCGGCATAGCTATCGGATTTGAAAGGCTCGATAAAACGATGGTTTAAAAATTAAAAATTTTTATTCCTTTCTGATTACAAAAGGGTGTCCCTATTTTTAAGGACACCCTAGCTAATTTTTGATTAACAATTATTCCATTAGGCCTCTTATGTTAGGTGAAAAAGTTTTTGTTCATTTCTTTTATTAAAAGGTCCAATTGTTACATCTCCCCACCAAAGGTGGCCACTGTCTGTCTGTCAGGACCAAACTCCTGACCATTCCATTTCAATACAGTTTGTACATATCCCAGACTGTCCGCATTATACCTGCCAGCTATCCTTTGATACGCTTCGAGTTCATATCTATTATCCCTGTTAAAATCAATCGGGTATAAACCAGACAAAGGATTCACCCACCCATTAATAGGAGCCCTTAATATTCCTTGGGGGTTATAGATTTCCGATAAATATTCCTTCCCCTTATAAATAAGGTCAAGAATATACTTTTCTCTAAGACGATAACTGATTACCTTTGCTTTGTATTGATTTTCATATGTCACATCGTACTTATAGGAATCATTGAATGCATCTGAATCAAATATTTGTCTAATTTGACCGTTCATATAAGAAAAAATATACGCATAGACCGTGCCGGCGCTTCCTCCGGTGTCAATAACCACTAAAATACCTTCCCCCTTTTTGCCTGTCAAATCACCTAGAAAAAGTGTGGGGTTGTATCCTGAGTTATTTTTAAAATGGATGTGATCATAGTGATGTGTTCTCCCATTTTGGACAACCAATGTGATATCTTTCCAAAATGGACTATCAGGAGTTTTATATGCCGTAAGATAAACATTATCCTTTATCCCGTCTCCGTCAATATCACCCCTCTTTACTGTTACGATGGCTGGACTATTAGTATCTATCTGTCTTGAATCAGCTGATTGCAGTCCGGCCCGTATTTCAAAAAGTTTGTGCTTTGAAGGATAAGGATTGGGAAAGGACAAAGCCAGATCAATTGTTTGCAGTGCTTCATTTGTTAATCCAGCTCTTGCCTGCGTTTTAGCCAAACAGTACCAATAATAGGGATGATTCGTCTCACGTATTTTTGTGTAATAATGATGGAGCTCTTTATTGAAGTCATTGGTGTCCATTTACAACCCACCTGTCTTATTATTCTCCATATATACTTATGTACGAATTCACAGGAGCATTCCAAGGTCCGTTTTCCATAGGTTATCGTCTCGTAGGTTCCATCTTTTTTCCATAAAAAAAAGCAGGTACCTGAGCTATTACTAGCCATTACCTGCTTTTTCGTGAAGTTCCACTAGATATCAGTTTTATCACCCAACAAGTCTAATGGAGAATTGTCTCCAACGTTCTCTAGCAGCGGAGTTTCTACCGCTACACCTAAATTTTTTAGTAGTTTAGCAATGGTTTTCATACCACTAAGGGGATTAATTTTGGTTTCATAAGAATCTTGAATGCCATGTTTCTAAATGGGTAGCCCCAACGACATGGAAGACATTCGGACGATCAATCAGGAATTTTAAGGCGACAAAGTCTTTATCCATTGTTAATTCATAGAGCATTCGTTTGAGCCCCTTGATCCTTCCTCTATAGATATTTCATTTGTATGCCTGGCTATTTTTTATTCCTCCTTGTTACATGACAAATGATTCAATTCAAAAGTAGCTGTAATTTTCAGATTCCTTTGTTTATAGATAATAATCTTTTATTTAATCTAGGAGTATACATGATCAAGAATCCAGAACGCCCAAAAGTGTATAGAATGAAAGCCAGCCATAGGCCATGATTATGCCAGATAGGTGTTGCCGTAATTTGTATAAGGATATAGGCGATCATTGCGTAAATCATAGAGTTTCGAACGGGAGCAATTTCAGTTGCACCTGTGAAGGCACCATAAATGACAAGGCCAAAACACGCGGCAAACGGGTATAGAATAAGCCATGTTCCATATGTAGTTGAAAGTTCGATTACACTTGGTAGATTGGTAAAAAGCGCAATAATTTGTTTTTGAAATAATCCATATATACAAGCTATCACAAAAGCCGTAATCACCGACCATTGTTTTGATAAAGTAAGTGTTTTTTTATATAAATCCTTGTCGTTTGCTCCTACCGCTTTGCCGACAAGAATACTCGTAGCGTTAGCAAACCCCTCAAAGAAATAAGCCATAATGTAATGAATTTGAAATAGAACAGCATTGGCCGCTAAAAAGTTTGTACCAAACGAAGCACCTTTTGCTGTAAACATATTAAAAACGACTAATAAACAAATCGTTCGAATAAACAAATCCTTATTAACGTTAAACATCTTTTTCATAGACTGTGTATCTATAAGTTCTTGAAAGGATGGTAACCTCCATTCAAACGGTGATGCCTTCATCACAATGAACATCCCTAATATAAAGGCTGTCACTTCAGCAATCAAAGCGGCAGCAGCAACCCCTTTTACAGCAAAAGAAAAGACATGGACAAAAAGAATGGCCAATATCATATTCAAAACATTCATTAACACCTGTAAACATAAAGATTCTTTAATCTTTGCCATCCCCATTAACCAGCCAAGGATAACATAGTTCAGTAGTGTAAAGGGTGCTCCCCAAATTCTAATTCGAAAATATTCAGCTGCAAACTTACTGACATCAGAATCGTTTGAAAACAATATCAAAGCTACATATTCAATCGGCCATTGTAAGAGAATAAAACACACCCCAACCACAACAGCTAATAAAAATGGACGCGATAAAGCAAGTATTCCTTGGGCTTGATCGCTTGCCCCATTCGCTTGTGCGGCAAAAGCAGATGTACTAACCCGTAAAAAACCGAATACCCAATACAAGGTATTAAAAATAAGAGTCCCGACTGCAACTCCTCCAATATATGCCGCATCAGGAAGCTGTCCCACAACGGCTGTGTCTACAGCACCTAACAAGGGCGTTGTCATGGTCGAGATCGTTAAGGGAATCGCCAAAGTGAGGTACGCACGATGATTCATTAGGAATTTCCTCCTTCTATCAATACAAATAAGAACAATAGCCCCGATTTTGCAAATGAAATCGAGGCATTCGAAAAGTGTTTATAATGTTTAAATTAAACAGGTCTAACCGAACGAAAACGAGGGTGCTCGGCCAGCATTGAATCTCTCATCTTATTTACTACAGGATGTTCTGAAGAAAAAAACTGTTTTTTTGCATCGTAAAGCTCGACCAATTCTCCTTTTTCTAGTACACCTAATCTATCACTAATCGTATAGGCAGCTTTAATATCATGCGTAATAAAGAGATATGATAACCCGAAGTCTGCTTTTAACTCCTTGAGTAATTCTAAAATAAGGGTTTGATTCACCATATCTAGACTACTGACAGATTCGTCTAAGACAATCAGCTTTGGCTTGAGTGAGATGGCTCTTGCAATATTGATTCTTTGCAATTGGCCACCGCTAAATTGATTAGGATATTTTTTTAAGTCGTCTTCACTTAGCCCTACCCTTTCTAATAATTCAATAACGGTTCGTTTTTGCTCAGCAACTGTTAGCTTTTCATAGTTTTCTAGCGGCTCTGCAATAATTCGTTCGGCCGTCATTCGAGGGTTAACCGATGAGTATGAGTCCTGAAATACAGCTTGAAGATCACGACGGATTTTTTGACGACTATGCTTATCTGCGGTATATATATCATGCCCTCGAAACAGAACCTGTCCACATTGCGGCCGTTCCAGACCAAGAATCACTCTTCCTAAGGTACTTTTACCAGCTCCGCTCGTACCAAGCAAACCTAAACAGGTTCCTTCCTCAATAGAGAGAGAAATGTCGGAAAGTGTTTTTTTAGAGCGATCTTTCCAGTTGAAAAACGTTGGAGATCCAAAGCTATGGGTTACTTCATTTACTTGTAATAAACTCATTTTTTCACCCCTTATAAATGCCTAAGTCAAGCCAAATGGATGACAGGTTCATCTAAATGTACTATTGACCGTGCATTTAAAAGTTTTTTTGTATACTCATGCTGTGGATCATCAAATAGTTGGAATACACCAGCTTTTTCTACTATTCGACCATTTTGCATAACGGCAACTTCATCAGCCATTTCAGAAATGACACCGAGATCATGGGATATTAATAATATGGCTGACCCATATTCAGAGCGAATTTTATCTAAGTGGTACAGCACTTTCTTTTGATTATTTACATCAAGTGCGGTGGTCGGTTCATCGGCAATAATTACCGCAGGATGTAAGCAAGCGGCAATAGCAATCATCACCCGTTGAAGCATACCACCACTCAATTGAAAAGGATAGTATTTTAATAGTTTAACAGGATCTGGTAAGTTCACATGATGCATCGCCTCAATGGCAAGCTCTGTTGCTTGTTTTTTATTCCATTGTGTATGTGTTCGAATGGTTTCTATAAATTGGTGGCCAATTGTAAAAACAGGCGTAAAAGCATTCATCGGATTTTGCATAATAAAGGCTATATCCTTACCACGAATCATACGCATTTCTTTCTCTCCTAAACCGTTCAATTCGCTTCCTTTTAATACGATACTGCCTTCAATCGTTGTAGTTTTCCGATTGAGAAGCTGAAGAATGGACATACTCGTAACGGTTTTACCGCATCCACTTTCCCCAACAAGACCCAGTACCTCCCCACGCTTCAGTTCAAAATTGATATCCTCAACAAGCGTGGTAGCACCAGTTTTTGTTTTTACCTGTACATGTAAATCTCTCACTTGTAACACATTCGACTGTTCTGTACCCAACATTCTCATTCCTTTTTATGATCGACGTTTGACACCGTAACGTTCGGATAACGCTTCGCCCAATAAATTGAAGGTCACAATCACGAGCATAATCATCAAACCTGGAAAAAGCATTAATTCAGGATTCGTCCGAATATACGACTTTCCTTCGTGAATCATCGCTCCCCATTCAGGTGTAGGCGGTTGTACTCCTAAACCAAGAAACGACATGGCGGATATATCCATGATGGCCCAACCCATTTCTAATGTACCCATGACCACAAGTGGAGGGAGCACATTTGGGACAATATGCTTTTTAATGATCTTCCATTGCGATGAACCGCTTATTTTCGCCGCTGCAATAAAGTTTTGTTCCTTCAGACTTAGAACCATTCCTCGGAACATTCTCGCGTAATATACCCATTGCACAAGCATCAGTGCTAAAATGACCTGAGGAAGTCCAGGACCGAAAATACCAACCAGACCAAGGATAAGGATAAGGCTAGGAAAAGCCATTACACCATCACAAAATCTCATCAAAACCTGATCCACCCAGCCGCCTTTATATCCAGAAAAGGTTCCAATTATTAAACCAATCGTTAAAGATGAAATGAATATGAGCATGGCAAAGCCTAAAGATATTCGTCCCCCATATAAAAGGCGTGATAAGTTACATCTTCCTAAATGATCAGTACCTAATGGGTATTCCCAGGATGGAGGCTGTAGTTTATAAGCTATATTGACCGCAATCGGATCATTGGGTGCAATCCAAGGAGCCAATAACGTGATGATAAAAAGAATCCCTAATATCATGGTACATATCGGAATCACTTTTTGACTTATAAATATCCTGCGTATACTGGTTATCATCGTTGTTGCCCTTCTTTCCTGGATATGCGCGGGTCAATAAACATTTGAATCAAATCCACTATTAGGTTGCTAATTATAAATAAACTAGCGGCTATTAGTACATAGCATTGAATGATAGGGATGTCACGGTTAAAAATCGCTTCAATAAAATAACGGCCAAACCCAGGCCATGAAAAAACGGTCTCCACGATAATCGTTCCTGTCAGCAGTTTTCCAAGATTCATCCCCAGACCAGTAATCATAGGGGAAATGGCAATTCTTAAGACATGCTTGGCCATAATGGTTTTTTCTTTTATCCCCCTTGTCCTTGCGAATAGCACATAGGGCTCTTGTAAATTTTCAAGAATGCTAGCACGCAACAATCTTGTGTACATCGCTATTAAAGGAAGAGCAAGCGTAATGGAAGGCAATACAAGATGTTGCCATGTTCCAAACCCCTCAACTGGGAAAAGATCAAGTTTTACAGAAAAGAAAAAAATCAATAAATAACCTAGCCAAAAAGAAGGAATGGATGCCCCGAAAAAGGAGAGTATGCGACTGAAATGATCAATTGCGCTGTTTTTCTTTACTCCTGCTAGAAAGCCAAGAGGGACACTGACAAGCACCGCGATGAATAAACTCCCTAGCGCTAGCTGGAAGGTTGCTGGAATTCGGTAGATCACCTCGTCCCAAACGGGCTTATTCGAAACATAAGATATGCCAAAATCAAGTTGGCATATCTTCATAATAGAGTTTACATATTGAATGAAGAATGGTTGATCTAAACCAAACTCATGTCTTTTCTGGGCCAAAATCTCATCGGTCGGTTCGATATGTGCTGCTGTTAAATAAGACTCGGCCGGATCCACCGGTGAAAAGTGAATCATTCCAGTTGTTAGAAGTGCGGCCAAAAGAAAAACCGGGATAATGGACATTATTCGTTTTATAATATAATTGCCCATAATAGCCTCCTACCTGCTTACTGCTCGATGATAATTCCTGTGAATGGATTTTCGTCACGATTCGCAGAGAAATTGAAGTTCTTGACATTTTTTTGATAAATCGCTGTTTTCTTAATATAAGAGATAGGAAGAATTGCTCCTTGGTCCTGCAGTGATGTTAATATAGAAGTGTACAGCTGTTGACGTTCATTTTCGTCAGTTGTCTGAGGAACCCGGGCCATTTGTTGGAGTAATTCCTCTTTGTTTGGATAGGCTGAAATGGCTTCATTAAATCCAAATCCTTCTTTTGCCACAATGTTTATAAATGTATGCGGATCATATGGAGAACCGTAGTTACTAAAGAAATTAATATCAAACTTATTATCTTTAAATCTTTGAACTTGAACAGCAAGCTCTACCCCAACAATATTTAATTTCACACCAATGGCAGCCCATTCTGATTGTAGCGTTTCCGCCATTGCTTTTTGAATAGATTCTGCTGAATCGTACATCATTTCAATTTCAAGTGGCTGTCCATTTTTTTCCCGAACCGTTTTCCCCTTAGGAAGTGTCCATCCTGCTTCGTCTAATAACGCTTTTGCTTTCTTAACATCATATCCAATCTTCGTAACATCAATTTCGGAAGTATAAGGCAAGTTTGTCGGTAGAATAAAATCTGCTGCTTCTTCTAGTCCAGAAGTGATTCCTTTCACCATTGCCTCTTTATTAAATCCATAATGTAACGCTTGGCGAACACGTTCATCGGATAGCTGTTCTCTGTTTGTATTCATAACAAGCTGTCTTGTCGCGACTGGCTCAGAAATGCTAGTTTCATATTTATCAGTTGATTCTAATTGTTTGAAAGCGTCTAAACTGATAACACCTTCTCCGTAAATTAAATCTAGCTCACCTTTTTCAAACGCTAGTACTCTCGTTTCTGCATCAGGAATGACTTTCACTTGAATTTTTTCTACTTTTGGAAGCTCACCCCAATAGTTTTCGTTTCGTTTGAAAATCGCATATTCATCCGCTTTATACTCTTCCAAAATCCATGGGCCTGTACCAACTGGTTTCACAATTCCTTTTGAGGTATCACCATTTTCAGGGAATCCAGCTTCACCTAAGAAACGAACTGGTCGAACAACAGCTAGCTCCTGAATCGTTGGATAATAGGCTTCAGTTAATGTCATTTTAAACGTATTGTCGTCGATAACTTCCATATTTTCAATTTTCGAAAGGAAACCCAACCAACTATGTAATTCCATGTGGCTTAAAATTGTATCAAAATTCTTTTTCACAATTTCTGCATTAAAGCTTGTTCCATCAGAAAATTTGACATCTTGACGCAGATGAAATGTATATACTTTTCCGTCTTCAGAAATTTCCCATGACTCAGCAAGATGCGGTTTTAGCTCTCCCCCAACTCCGTAACTTACTAATGGTTCATATACCATTGACTGAGCAAATAATTGTGAAGGATTATAAACATGGGGATTCATTTCGCCCACATCCCTCGCCCAAGCGATCGTAAGCATATTATCTTTTACGTTCTCTGACGTTGTATCCTTATCACTAGCATTTGTACAACCAAGTAATACTGTTGATAATAAAACAATAAAAATAAATGTTAATAAAATATTCCGACTATTAATTGCATAAGACATATAACTTCCCCCAATTGATGTTGATAATCATTTTCAATTGTAAGAGCATCACAAAGTCTTGTCAATGTAATATTTGCTATTTAATTATTTTAACCCATTAGCCCCAATAGATAAAATTATTTTAAATTGCAAGTAAGCAGTTGAGGCAAACACCAGCTTTCGCATTAATTCTTTATGCCATGTACTTTCTAACTGTTCAGGTTGAATGACGGTATCTGTAAGTAAATACTCCGCCTTCATCAAGCTTCCTAAAAACGCTTTTTCAGCCATACTCATCAATCTTCACCTGCCGTAAGGTCAAGTACAAATCCACCTGGAATAGCTCTTCCGGCAGGAAACGATTCGGTTGATTGCCTATGCTTTGGTACGGACTTTTGGTTCTCATGTTAGGAATCAATTTCTTCTACGGTGAGTAAAGATTCATTTTCCCAGTTTTTCAGAATCCCAACCACATAGCTCAGCCTTCGCTTGTTATTGGCACACGCAATATTCATCGCTTTTAAAATCACCTCTTTTGGCTGTAAAAAGCTAGAATCATCTAACCAAGATAATAACTGTTGTTTGGCATTCACGTTCGAAAAACCAAATCCATTGTTGTCCCAAAACTCAACAATTTCTTTCACATCGACTGTTTTTTGATGAATCTCTGCCCCTGGACTGTTCTCTAGATATAGTGTTTTATGAAGAAAACGGACATGTTTTTTTCATAAACATGTTGAAAATGGTTTATAGTTGATAATTCCTCAATATTTGTACACCTTGCTATTTTTTTATTTCTCCCTGTTTCATGACAGGGTAACAAATGTTTTATCAAAAAAAATATTTTAGTAAGAATCGAATAAAATAACGTTCCTTACAGTAGGAAACTTTGAATTTTATCGAATTTATCATGATGATTTGATACCGGTGGTCGTGGTCGAATTACTTCACTAATCATTGATTTTACAAGGTTCTATTAACATAATGTGTAAAATTTGTGTAAAATAAAATATCTTTTTTTTAAAATTCCTTCACGTCGCACACTCCTTTTGTTACGTAATTTTGGTCAAATGCCACATAAAATAGAAGAAGAATTTCATCTCTTCCTTTGACTAAACTACCTTTTAGTTCAATAACAAAAAAAGCTGCCTCAATGACAGCTCCTATTTTAAACTCTTGCAGCCGTTAGCTTAACAAAGTTTAATCATACATAAAACTTAATAATTCTTCTTTCCTTGGAAAATACCCAACTATGTTCGAAATAACTTTCTTTAATTTTTTAATTTCAAATATATCCCAAATATATCCCAAATGTAACTAGTTACGTTACCCCTAACTTAATGGTTACTGGGAACCAGGTGGAACGTAAAAAGGTGGTACTTTAATCCATCCGCGTTTACGCATTAAATGTTTTAATCTACTTGCGAAAGCAAATTTTTCTGTTTGAAACTGAATAAACAATAAACCAACATCTGTACGAATCGATTCAGAGGCAGCACCTGCTGCACGCATAATTAAACCTACGATTTTTAATGATAATTCGTTTGCTATCACATCATCCGTTAATTTAACTCCAAGAGGGATACTATTAGAATCTGATTTTGGCATATCTGCAGGTGCAGGAGGTAGCGGAATTCCTTCCTTAATCATGAAATCATGTAGTTGTTCTCTTTGACTGGTACCTAATTTCATATCTTCTTCAAGTATTGCTTTTAATTCTTCATCTTTCGTGGTATTTATACCTGCATGCACAGATACTTTAGCTAATTCAAGTCCTGCTAAGTAAATCCAGCATGACATCACTTCTCCAACATGAAGTGGTTGGTCTTCGTCTTGAACTGTCAGTGATTTCATAGCATCAATGACAGTTTCCAATATATTTACCATGTGAAACCCTCCTGAGTTGGTAGTATTCATACATATTGTTTGTACGGTAAGATTTTTTATTCAGATGGGTACCACCAACATTTCAGAAATTATGTATACTTAGTAAATTTCAGCCTAAAAAAGAAAAAAGTTGCCCTACAAATAAGGCAGCCTTATCTTCAACTCTTAGTGAAACAAGAGACTTATTATTTCTTTTCTAAAAATGGCACCAGTACAACCTCGACCCATCTGTTGAACTTATCGTGTGCATCATCAAAATTATTTGCCATGAATAATAAGACACCCCAATCCTTTTCTATTTCAGAATCCATATTACCGAATTATTTATACATCTCATCATCTTCTAATTCATTGAAAAATATATCCCAGCTTCCTTCATCATTCAAATATCCAGTAGCCGTGGTATAAAAATCTGTCTTATCGCAGTAATAGTCTATGTGCCAATGCCCGTAATTTTTCTCAATCATAGTATTTACCCTCTCTCTAAAACAGAATAAATTGTATTGTACTTTTATTTATTTTAGGGTCCAATTGTACTCACTGCAATCGCTATCCATTGTTCAACTCCCTCAGTTTGATATGAGTATCTCTTGAATGCTCACTTATTCGCAGGATTCCATAACCCTTGTAATTGGATTTATGTGTAATTGAAATGAGTTCAGATCATTTTGGCTTCGTGAAGGCATAG